>JAHELX010000042.1 GCA_024643945.1 Anaerolineales bacterium | reverse complement strand
CGCGAAAAAGGTCAGCCAGTATGTCGCTATCCTCTACCAATAAGACCCGCATCTTACAGCTCCTTTAGAAGGTTTCGAGGTTGAACTGCATCTTGAAGACTGGATGGTTGGTCTCAAGTGTATCAATAAACGTGCAAAACGCAATTTTGCACTCGTTCAAAAACGACTTGGCATTTTTGAGTGGCAAAACACGGGGGAAAATGTCAAGTCGTTTTTGAATGAGCACTCTGTCACGCTCAAACGTCGCTTACGGTGATGCGGGTACATCCGTTACAGGCAAATTAATTGTAAATGTTGTCCCCACATGGTACTCACTGTGAAATGAAATCGTGCCGCCGTGCAATTCGACTAAACTTTTGGTGATTGTCAATCCCAATCCACTGCCGCTCACTTTTTGAACCACTTCGTGCCTGGCCCGGAAAAAGCGTTCGAAGACATGGGTCTGCTCCTCTTCAGTCATTCCTAGCCCTGTATCGCTAATTTCTATTTGCACTGTATGTTGATTGATGCAGCTCACTTTGACTGTAGTCCCACCCTCAACAGTATACTTGTAGGCGTTGGTCAGCAAATTGAGCAAGACTTGTGTGATTCGATGTCTATCCAGATAAAGCTGGGGTAAATCAGGTTCAATCTGTATTTCCAGGCTCAAGCCTCTCTTCTCAAATTCCTGCCTTACCGTCTCTGCAGCCGCCTCTACAACCGGTTCCAACCCGACCCACTCGCAATAAAGCGCGATTTCGCCCACCTCTATGCGCGACATATCAATCAGATCGTTGGCCAGACTCAACAAGCGTCGGATATTGGACCGAACGATACCCAGGTATTTCCGCCCAGTTTCTGAAAGTGTCTCGGCTTCCAGGTCTGATAAAAGCTCCACGTACCCCTTAACAGCGGTCATCGGGGTGCGCAATTCATGGCTGACAGAACCCAGGAAGATGGTTTTCATCCTGTCCAATTGTGCTTCTCGCGTCACATCGCGCAGGACCATCACATTGCCGCCAGAGGTACGGTTATCGTCCGGCAAAGCCAGAGCTAGCGGGGCAATGTTGGCCATGACGGTGCGATCGTTCCAATCAAACTGAATGAGTGGCCGATTGTCATGGCCCTCTTGTGCCATATAGTTTTCTATCTCTGCCAGCACATCGGATCGAACCTCGGACAAGACCTCGCGCAGCGATCTGTTTTCCAGATCTTGTTGAGCCAGGCGATTGGCGGCAGGATTCGACATAACGATACGATCACTATTGTCTGTCACCAACACGCCATCACCGATCGCCTCCAGAATCGTTCGGTTGCGCACTGCGGCGGTATGCTCTCGCGTCAAGGCCTTGGCCAATTCTTGAGTGCGATCTTGCACGCGTTGATCCAATTCCTCGTTTAACACGCGCAACTCTTCAGCACGCTGCCGGGCTTCGGCCAGTGCCTGATCCAGGGAGCGAGACACGATCCAGGCAATACAAGCTATGGCAAAAATACTTAACATCGAAGGATAGTTGACGACATCACTTAAACGAGAATCTCCCCACTCTCCTAATGCGAAAGACCTGAAAACAGTTGCGCCGTAAGCCAAACTCACTACGACAGCATAAATAAAGCTGGTGGCAGGCCGGATCAAGAATGCAGCCACCAGCACAGGAATGGTCAAGGCCACAAGCACTCGATCCAGGAGCTGGGTTCCAAAGAAGGCCAGCGGGACTAACACGAGGAACACCAAAAAAAAATGTCGTATTTGCTTTGGATAAAATCGGTGCAGAAACCATAAAGCACCAAAGCAACCTAAAGATGCCAGATCAACCATAACAAATGTCAGCGCCTCGGGATAAGCGTGAGTGGTTGTCTCATATAGGTTGATTCCTAACAGACCCAGCACAGGGATGAGAATGCCAAATAGGAAGATATTAAAGAGAGTCCCTCGACGTTTTTCGTCAGGGTCTTGGGAAGAATAAGTTAGAAATCGTAACACATTCGTCTCCGTTACGCTACCACGACTACGTCATACAAAGCTGATCGGTATTTTATGCGATTGAAATAATCGCTCAACCTGAACACAATTACTATCTCAATTTACCACACAACATAGCGCATATGCAATAGGAAATCCGTCAGTACTATCACACTTGTCGCTCCCTTACAATCCCCTGTGTCAAAATCCTGATAATTTCCAACTCAAATAAAAATCCCGCCGTATCGGGCGGGAAAGTACAAGCCAAAACAGGATGACGCCGCGCACTGGCTCATCCTGCCCGGCGCAGCCGGTGCGGAGGGTGTGGTATCAGGCAGGTTAGGCGCCGACAGGCGGCTTGCGCCGCCGTTTGGCAGTGTCACGTGTATGTCACGTTATCATCTGACGTCCAGCCAATGCCCGGCTTAACGTGACCTCGTCGGCATATTCCAGGTCGCCACCTACGGGCAACCCCCGAGCCAGCCGGGTCACGCGGATGCCTCTTCCTTCAAGCTGCCGGGCGATGTACATAGCTGTCGCCTCCCCTTCCATATTGGGATTAGTGGCAATGATCACCTCACGCACGGGCGGTACAGCGTCCAGGCGAGGCGACAACTCGGCAATGCGCAGCTCGTCAGGGCCAATCCCCTCGACCGGGGCAATGGTGCCGTGCAGGACATGATAAAGTCCATGGTAATCGCGCGTGCGCTCGATAGCGATCACATCTAGTGGCTCTTCAACCACACAGATGACCGAGCGATCACGCCCCTCATCGGTGCAAACGCCGCAAGGGTCGGTCTCAGTAATGTTGAAGCAAATGCTGCAAAAGGTGATGCGTCCCCGCAGTTCGCGCAATGCGTCGGCCAGCGATTGCGCCTGCTCCTCTGGGGCACGCAACAAATAGAAGACCAGCCGCGAGGCCGTCTTTGGGCCAATCCCTGGCAAACGTGAAAACTCATCTATTAGCCTGGCAACTGGTTCAACCAAAAGTTGCATTCGTTTACCCAATTCCCCTGTCGTTCCAGGAAACTTTCTCTCAGAAGCTAAACCGCGGGCTGCACTAGAACAAGTTGGGAAGCCCTAATCCACCAGTCAGCCCTCCCAGGCGCTCGGCTGCCAGACTCTGAGATTTCTCGATGGCTTCATTCACGGCCGCCACGATCAGATCTTGCAACATCTCCACATCCTCGGGGTCCACTACCTCCGGGTCAATGGTGATCGATTGGATTCGTTGATGGCCGGTGATCTCCACCTTGATCGCCCCGCCGCCAGCGGTTACCTCCACTACTTCATCACCCAATGCCTCCTGGGTGGCAAGCATCTCTTGCTGAAGCTTCTGCAGTTGTTGAGCCATGCCGCCCCCTGCTCCTTTAGGCAATCGCATACCTTTTCCCTTTCCTTTTGCCATTGGCTGTCTCCTGTGTCATATCCCAATTTTCTAGATTTGATCTCTAAGATTCGTCATTCCACGTTTTTGATCTCTGCGCCCAGATTCAAGGCCTCCTTCAGCATAGGGTCCTCTTTCGAGTCTTCATCGCCGGTGATCCCTGATGCACTCTCAGAGGAGGAGCTGGGCTCTGCCTCGCGCGTCTTGCCTGCTGGTGGTGGATCTGGGGCCGATGCTGCCGGTGGTGTTCGCGGCCGGTATTCTCCCTTCAGCACACATCGCAAACGAACCGAGACACCCATCACCTGGCTAATGCTCTGCTCCACTTGTGATTTGGAGCCTGTCTGCTCGATGCGCCCTTTGAGCAAATCAGAAGGTGCCTCGATTATTACGCTGTTCCCTTCCACACTGACGAGTCTCGCTGACCGTATCAACGCTTCAACCATCTTGTTGCTTTGACGCAACTGAACCAAGATATTTTGCCAGTTGTCGTTCACTGTATCCAGGGAGAGATCTCCCATCGCCGTTGGCGAACTGGATGCAGGAGCAGATTGGACAGGCGGAGGAGCCTTGGCCTCCGTTTCTGGTGCAGGCGAGGACGATGGTAGTGAAGATCTCGCTGGTGTAGAAGATGAAGAAGGTGCCGCCGGGGGGAGTGGCTGCTTCTGTGTCGGAATATGCGATGGTGCTGCTGGCGACTCTGCCACCGATTCATCCATCACCGCCTCCACAAAGGCCAACTCCAGCGGCAACTGGGGCAAAAAGCCGGCTTTCATCTCTAGCGCTGCCGCGTTGAAAAGGCGGGTCGCCCGCAACAATGTTCGGGGGCTGAGGCGAGTCACCTGCTCCTCCATCCGTACCAGAGTCTCGTCCGGGACGCTAGCTCGTAACAGGCTGGAACCATCGCCCATCTTGAGTAATAGCAATCCTCGCAGATACTCCACGAACTCACGGGTAAACTGCCTGGGCTCAGTGCCATCGCCCACGACCCGATTGATCACGTCGAGCCCCCGCGCCAGGTCACCGCCAATGAGACTGTCGGCCAACTCGATCACCACCTGCGAAGCCACAGCGCCCAACACTGTCTGAACCTGTGTCAGGGTGATCGTATCGCCGCCGTAAGCGGTGAGTTGATCGAGCAGGCTGATGGCATCCCGCATACTGCCGGCCCCCTGCCGCGCAATGTATTCTAACGCCGCCGGCTCTACCTTCAGCTCTTCGGCTTCGGCGATGTGAGCCAGCCAGCGACTTATTTCCAAAAGGGGAATACGACGGAAATCGAAGCGCTGGCAACGAGAGACGATGGTCGCCGGGATTTTGTGTGGCTCAGTGGTAGCCAGCACAAAGATAACATGGGGTGGTGGTTCTTCCAGCGTTTTGAGCAGTGCGTTGAAGGCTGGATCGGTGAGCATATGGACTTCGTCAATGATATAAAACTTGACGCGGGCTTCGCCCGGCCGGAAGCCGACTTTTTCGCGCAAGTCACGGATCTCGTCAATGCCACGATTGCTGGCCGCATCAATCTCGATCATATCCAACAGACGGCCTTCGTCCACTGCCCGGCAGATGCTACACACGCCGCAGGGTTTGGTGTCTCCTTCGCCTACACAGTTGACGGCTTTGGCCAGCAGTCGTGCCGTGGTCGTTTTGCCCGTGCCGCGCGGACCGGTGAAAAGATAAGCATGCGCCACACGGTCTGTTGCCAGCGCATTCTGCAAAGTACGGGTCACATGCTCTTGCCCGATGACCTCGTCAAAAGTGCGCGAGCGCCATTTGCGATAGAGAGCCTGAGTTGCCATTTACGCTTCCATTAGATGAGGGCGAATACAAAACTTAGCTATCACTTACAATGCCGCCAGTAGTTTACCACCCCTCTTACTTTTCCGCAAGAGAACTGAGAGAACCCCCTTTCGACAAGACAAGCAGGGTTTGTGAGAGAGAACTTCCAAGTGCCACGCCCCCGGGCAAGTTCTCTAATCATTTTCCTACGAACTTCAAATAAACCTTGTAGATTTCGAGAATATAATACCATTCGACGTAACAATATGCCCCACTAAGCCGCCCGACCTCGAAGGGCGATAGCTTTTGGCCTACCTGCCCATTCCAGAACCCCAGGGGGCTTTCTTGGGGAGTGTCGCCTGAGGAGACGAACGAGTATGAACCACACTCTCCCCTTTGTCCATCCTACGGCCGAGGTGTCGCCGCAAGCTACCATCGGCGCTGGCGTCAAAATCTGGCACCAGGCCCAGGTACGTGAAGGAGCGCACATTGGGGCCAATTGTATTATTGGCAAGGGCGTGTACGTCGATTTCGACGTCTCAATCGGAGCTAACTCGAAACTTCAGAATGGAGTCTATGTCTATCACGGCGTGAAGATCGAGGAGGGGGTCTTTTTGGGCCCAGGTGTCATCCTGACCAATGACCAATTGCCGCGCGCTATCAACCCGGACGGTTCACTAAAGGCGGATACTGATTGGGAGGTAAGTCCCACTCTTGTCAGGCGAGGGGCTTCTATTGGCGCCGGCGTCGTTGTGCTGCCCGGCATCACCATCGGTGAGTTTGCTATGATTGGTGCTGGCGCGGTTGTCACCCGAGACGTGCCTCCGCACGGCCTGGCCTATGGTAATCCGGCCCGCTTGCGCGGTTATGTCTGTCACTGTGGTCAGGTGTTGACGTCCTCTTGGGAAAAAGAAGAGCAGAGCGTTTGGCTTTGCCCGAGGTGCGGCAACCGCTATCAATTCGACTTGTAGCTCCTGGTTCCCCCCTCGCAGGTCCCATTCCCCACGGGGGACGCAGGCGAGGAACAGCATCCTTAACGTTTTGACTGAGCACGGCAAAAGTGCCTCTAAGACATAGTTTTGAGTCGTCCGTTTTAGGGCGAGAGGAGAAAGGACTGGTCCTTAGGGGTGACTTTTGCCGTGTGCATTGTGTGTTTTTAGGAGGCCACTATGAACAATCTTCGAGTCGGAGTCATCGGCGTCGGTGTGATGGGAGAGCGACATTGCCGCGTGTATTCAAGCCTGCGTCACGTCCGGGTTGTGGGTATTGCTGACTGGGACGTCGACCGGGGGCGAACTGTCGCTGCTCAGTACGATACAAGGTATTTTGAAGATCACCGGCAATTGCTGGACGAGATCGATGCGGTCAGCATTGCCACCACTACCCCATCGCACTTCGACCTCGCCATGGACGCGCTGGAACACGACGTTCACGTATTGGTTGAGAAGCCATTCACCGAAACACTGGAACAAGGCCAACAACTCGTGGCCGAAGCTGAGCGGCGTACCCGGGTATTGCAGGTAGGGCATATCGAACGTTTCAACCCAGCTTACATAGAGCTCAAAAATGTCACCGAGGGGATGCGCTTGGTTGCCATCAACGTGCGACGTCTGAGTCCTTTTGACCTCAGCAACACTGACGTGGATGTAATTCGCGATTTGATGATTCATGATCTTGACCTGGTCGTTGATCTGGCTGCGAGCAGACCTGAGAGTATCAACGCCTGGGGGCGGTCTATTTCGACCGGTGCCATAGATCATGCCGTAGCCAACCTCTCCTTCAAGGATGGCCCTATTACCACCCTCTTTGCCTCCCGTATCACCGAACAAAAAGTGCGGCTGATGGAAGTCATCGCCGAAGGAGCTTATATTGAAGCCGACCTATTAAGCAAGAGCGTTCTAGTCCACCGCCGGACTCTCCCCCAGTATCTGGACAACCACCAGGTGACCAAGTATCGGCAGGAAAGCATCATCGAACGCATCTATGTGCCGATGGCCGAGCCGCTGATGCTGGAACTGCGTCACTTTGTGGAGTGCGTGTTTACGGGAAAGCCCAGCAGCGTGTCAGGGCGAGATGGGTTGTACGCGCTTCAATTGGCTCAGGCCGTAGCCGATCAAGCCGGTCATCACCTGGCCTTGAGCAGTACGCCGTCGCAGCGAGTTGCCTGAGACCCGGGGAACTCCCCACTGACACTTGCTGGCAGCGCTGAGTCCATAGGATCCATAAAAGAATAAGTTCCCGCACTTCTAACCGTTTCCCCCACGAAATCCGCCACAAAGGCAGGAAGTTGTTTATTTACGGATCCGTAGAGATCGCCGAGATTTTCCAAGTTTTCTCAGCGATCTCTGTGTGCTCCGCGGTGAGAAGACAGATCAGCACGGCCAAGGGGATCGCCAAACAGCAGTTTACCCCCCACAAATTCGGAGTGCTCGTCCGGAACCCCGGGTCTCCGCTTTGCATAGGGAACAGAAAAAGCCTCTGGACCTCCCGCGTGCCGGTTGACGAAACAGCCCAGTTGGGGTAAACTGCTCACGATTTGCTGGTTGAGGTAGCAGGGTACCATGCGTCACTGGCGAGCGTATGATCTCGTCTTCTTTGATTGTGATAGCACCCTGACTCGTATTGAAGGAATTGACGAGTTGGCCCGCCTCAAGGGGCTGTTCCCCGAAGTGCAACGACTCACCGCCGCTGCGATGGATGGCGAAGTCCACCTATCATCGGTGTACGACCGGCGGCTGGATCTACTGCGTCCCACCCGCGCTGACATCCGGACCATTGAACACTTATACCGCGTCAGCGTTGTGTCTGACGCACATGAGTTGACAGCAGCGCTGCAGTTTCTGGGGCGGCAGGTATTTATCGTCAGCGGAGGGCTGGCTCCGGCGGTGATTCCTTTTGGCCAGAGCCTGGGGGTGCCGCGTGAGCATATCCACGCCGTTGACGTGGCCTTCAACCGGCTGGCTGGTCGCTGGTGGGACTACCACCTGGACCGGGAGGGCTTCAATCCAGACGAGCATTACCTGGACCACGAAGCCGGTCCACTAACCGAGACCCACGGCAAGGCCGACATTGTGCATCAGTTGCGGCAGGGACGTCCTGGTCGGGCGCTGCTGGTGGGCGATGGCATCTCTGACTTGATGGCTCGGCCTGCTGTAGACTTGCTGGTCGGCTTTGGCGGTGTGGTGCGCCGCGAACGGGTCGCCGCTGAGGCCGACGTTTTCATCGAGTGTGACAGCCTGGCTCCTATTCTTCCCCTCTCTGCCTCCCCATCTGATTGCCAACTTTGCGACCGCATGGGCTATGGCCCACTACTTCGCAAAGGCCTGCGCCTCATCCGTGAAGGAGCCGTGCGCTTTCGCGATTCTGATATGCACGAACGGATTCTAAAAGCCTACGCCGGAGCGCCTTAGCTTCGTTGTGGCGGTCTGGAGGGGTCAAGAAGCATATTAGCCGGCAGCCAGTACCCCATCACAGGGATTATGATATGATACAGATTACGCCCATGAGGCCGAATCTAACTTATCGAAATCACCTTCATGGGGCACAAGTACTGACGTAAAGCAAGGAGTGAGTCCAGATGCTACCTGATTCCCATGTCAAGCTCTTTATCCCCGGTCCTGTCGAAGTTCGACCCCAGATCTTGGCTGCGCAGGCCAGGCCGATGATCGGCCATCGCTCCCCTGAATATGCCGACCTGCATGCCCGTATTGTCCCCAAGCTGAGGCCGGTGTTCGGCACGGCTGGGCGTGTTTTCATCGTCACGGCTTCAGGCAGTGGGCTGCAGGAGGCGGCAGTACGCAATTGTGTGCGGCACCAGTGCCTGTGTTTGATAAACGGCGCTTTTGGTTCGCGCTGGCATCAAGTGGCACTGGCAAATGGCAAGCAGGCCGATGCTTTGGAGGTACCCTGGGGAACAGCCATCCGGCCGGAGCAGGTGGACGAACGGCTACAGGGGGGAAGTTATGATGCCATCACCCTCGTCTTCAGTGAAACGAGCACCGGCATGTTGAACCCGCTGCCAGAGATCGCCGCGGTTGTGCGCCAATACCCGCAGCTATTACTCCTGGTAGATGCTGTCAGCGCGGCCGGCGGCGTCGAAATCCGAGCCGACGAATGGGGAGTGGACGTGTGCCTCACAAGTAGCCAGAAGGCATTGGCACTGCCTC
Source organism: Anaerolineales bacterium (assembly GCA_024643945.1). Next base: position 10,293 of record JAHELX010000042.1, on the reverse strand, counting down.
CGGGTTTGGCCCTGTGCAGTGTCAGCGACCGGGCGATGGCGAGGGCTGAATCGGTGCCCAACCGGGGCTGGTATTTTGACTTTTTGCAATACGAAAAGTACTCTGCCAAAAACCACACCCCAGCCACACCAGCTATCAGCCTGATGCAAGCCCTGGATGCTCAACTTGACGCAATCGCCGTCGAGGAATGGCAGACACGCTTCGCTCGTCACCGGCGGCTAATGCAACAGGTTCACGCCTGGGTGCAAACTAATGGCTTTGACTTCTTGGCCGAAGCGGGCTACCGCTCGCCGACGGTCACGGCGGTCCGCAACACGCGCAGCGTGGACGTCGGCACGCTTAACGCCTATTTGCGCCAGCGGAGGATGCTCATTTCGGACGGCTATGGCCCGTTAAAAGGGCAAACCTTTCGCATCGCGCATATGGGGGACGTGACAGAAGCGGAAATGTCGGCTTTGCTGGAAACCATAAGTGAGTTCGTGGAGAAAGGGTGACTATGTATCACATTCTCATCACCGATGATCTTTCACCCCAGGCGATTGCACGGCTGGAGGCTGCTGGCGATGCCAGTTTTGATGTTGTCCGTAGCCCGTCACCGGAGAAATTGCGCGAGATGATCCCAGCCTACGATGCCCTAATTATCCGCAGCAGCGTGCGGGTAGATGCCGACCTGTTGGCGACTACATCCCGGCTCAAGGTAATTGGACGGGCTGGTGTAGGTCTGGACAATGTCGATATTGACGCCGCCTCGTTGCGGGGGGTGATCGTGATGAATACGCCAGGAGCCAACACGATTGCCACTGCTGAGCATACGCTGGCTATGTTGCTGGCCCTTTGCCGGCATATACCCCACGCCGACGCCTCGGTGCGGGCGGGTGAATGGGCGCGAAGCGAATTTCTGGGCGTGCAACTCTACCGCAAGACGCTGGGAATCGTGGGCCTGGGGCGAGTTGGCGCGCAGGTTGCCCAGCGAGCCCAGGCCTTTGGCATGACGGTAATCGCCTTCGACCCCTACATCAGCGACGACGTAGCACGCGGGCTAAAGGTGACGCTGGTAGACCTGAATGAACTGCTGCCGCGCTCGGATTTCATTACCCTGCACACTGCCCTCACGCCGGAGACTCGTGGTTTGCTGAACGCTCAGGCTATTGCTCGTATGAAGTCAGGGGTACGGCTGGTGAATTGTGCCCGGGGAACCCTGGTAGACGAGATGGCGCTGATTGAAGCTTTGCGTTCCGGACATATAGCTGGCGCAGCATTGGACGTGTTTGCCGACGAACCGCTACCGGGGGATAGCCCCCTACGCACTCTGCCCAATGTTGTGCTCACGCCGCATATCGCTGCCAGCACCGTTGAGGCGCAACGCGACGTGGGTACTCAAATTGTGGATCAGGTTTTGGCTGCGTTGCGAGGCGAGGACTTCCGCAACGCGGTGAACATGCCAGTAGTGGATGCTGGCGTGTTTCGCATGCTGAATCCCTATCTGCTGTTGGCCGAAAAACTGGGAAGCCTGCAAATGCAACTGGCGGAGGGGCGCATCAAGCGTGTCGAGGTAGAGTTTCAAGGAGAGGAAGTTGCCGATCAGGTCAAGCCTTTGACGGTCGCCCTGCTCAAGGGCCTGCTGGATCCTATCACTGACCAACCGGTCAATTACATCAGCGCCCCGCACCTGGCTATGCAACGAGGCATCAGCGTTTCGGAGACGAGGGGATTACCTATCCCCACTTATAGCAACTTGCTCTCGTGTCGTGCGTTGTGGGATGGAGGTGAGCGATTAATCTCGGGCTCGCTGTTGGGACACGAATTCCCGCGTGTGGTGCAAATTGACACGTTTCGCATTGACGCCCAGCCCGAGGGGATTATTCTGGTGATGGAAAGCATAGACGTTCCGGGTGTCATTGGCAGCGTGGGGACTTTGTTGGGCAGGCACAGCATCAATATCGCCGAATGGCGATTGGGGCGCATCGCCCTCGGCGGGCAGGCCCTGTCGTTCATTAACCTCGATTCGCCAGCTTCGCCGGAAGTGCTGGCCGAGTTGATACAACTGCAAGGGGTAACCCGGGTGCGCCAGGTGAAGTTGTGAGATTGACCCTTTCTGTCACGGCAAGTAACCAAAGGGGTTGCGTAGCACGCCGTTTTGAATAACCTCAAAGTGGAGATGGGGACCGGTAGAATTTCCCGTGCTTCCCACTTCCCCGATTTGCTGGCCCTTGGCGACAGAGTCGCCGACTTCCACGTAATAGACTTGCATATGCGCGTAACGCGTCTGGAAGCCGTTCCCATGGTCAATGACGATCGTCCGACCATAGCCAGAATCATCCCAACCGGCAGCAACCACGTAGCCAGAGTCAGCGGCCAGCACTGGGGCGCCCTTCCAGGCACCGATGTCAAGGGCGCGATGATGTTCCCAGTAGCCTTGAGTGATCTGGCCAGCGGTCGGCCAGCCGAAGGCGCCAGTCCCCTTGCTGGCGCCTTCCGGAACGGGACCACTATAAGCAACAACCGTCCGTGGGACGTAGGGTTTGGTACCGCCGGGCACGATCAGCCATTGGCCGGCACTGATCTGAGGGTTATCGGCGTCGAGGTGGTTGAGTGGGTAGTTGGTGATGTCAGCCGGCTCCACTTTATAGGCGGCTGCAATTGCCTCCAGCGTGTCGCTGGCGCCTGCCTGGTGGTACACTCCGTCTATAGGCAGAATAGTCAGTTCCTGGCCCACGCGGAGTAGGTCGGGGTTGTCTTCCAGGCGACCGTTGGCCCACATAATCGTCTCCGGGGCCAGGCCGAATTCTCCGGCAATGCCGAAGATGGTATCACCCGTCTGCACCACGTAGCGGATAATCTCGTCGCGAGGGCGTTCGGGGATGATGGTGTGGGGCACGGCTGCGCGCACCAATACGTCGCCGTCGTTGTCGAGCGAAGTAGCCAACGCTGATGAAGGACGGGCCCCGACAGACGACAAAGGGGTTGCCGCCTGGATGGATTTATCGCCCTTTTGCAAACCGGGAAGCGTAGAAACCCCACCCTCTGTTTCTGTACGGTGTAATATCCGCCATGAAGTAGCCAGGGGGCGGGTCGAAGGGGCCCTGCTGCCGAGGACAATTACGGCCAATACTAGCAAAATGATAGCTAGATGAGCAGCCGCCCGACTCATTAACAAATCGTCGGACCAACGTGCTGTGAGCCACAGCCGCGCCTCATGAGTAGTCAGCCTCATTACACCCCGGCGGTCTCGCAGCCGCTCCCCGGCCGACGAACCGTGTCCCAGGCGGTTCGTCAATCCGGCGGATGGACGCTCAGCGAGCGGTTCTCGCATGCATCTCCCTCAAAGCCATACGTGCACAACGTCCGTCTTGATATTGTGCCTATCATATGCAATCTGCGGGGGGATGTCAAATAGCGTGGGATGAGATGGCTTAAACCTGCTGGTGCAAGGTGGCCAGAAACTCTTCGTTCCTGGCAGTCTTGGGCATCCGTTCCAAGATGCTCTCGAGCGCCTCTTCACCACCTCCCACGGCGTGAATCATATGCCGTAAGGTCCATACGCGGGACAGAACGTTGCTATCCAAGAGCAGCTCTTCACGCCGGGTACCGGAGCGTTCGATGTCGAAGGCAGGGAACATCCGGCGTTCGGCCAGCTTGCGGTTGAGGTGCAGCTCCATATTGCCGGTGCCTTTAAACTCTTCATAGATGACGTCATCCATGCGGCTGCCGGTATCCACCAGACAGGTGGCAATGATGGTCAGGCTTCCCCCTTCTTCGATATTGCGTGCTGCACCAAAGAAGCGCTTGGGCGGGTAGAGAGCGGCGGGATCAATACCGCCAGAGAGAGTCCGCCCGCTGGGGGGAACCACCAGGTTGTAAGCACGCGTCAGGCGGGTGATGGAGTCCAGAAGAATCACCACATCCCGCCCGCCTTCTACCAGCCGTTTGGCACGTGCCAGCGCCATCTCGCCCACCCGGGTGTGATCTTGGACTGGCTCGTCGAAGGTAGAGCTGATCACTTCGGCAGCGACCGAGCGGTCCATGTCGGTCACTTCTTCTGGACGCTCACCGATGAGCACGACCATCAGGTGAATGTCGCGATAGTTGGCGGTGATGCCATTGGCAATTTGCTTGAGGACGGTGGTCTTGCCCGCTTTGGGCGGTGAGACGATGAGTCCACGCTGACCACGCCCGATAGGCGCCAACAGGTCAATCAGCCGGGTAGCCAGGACGTGCCGATCGGTCTCGAGTTTAATCTGCTGGTCGGGAAAGATAGGGGTGAGGCGTTCAAAGTCCGGTCGTTTCTTAGCCGCCTCCGGATCCAGGCCATTGACCGCTTCGACGCGCAGGAGCCCAAAGTACTTTTCAGTCTCCTTGGGAGGGCGCACCTGGCCGATCACCATATCGCCAGTCCGCAGCCCAAAGCGCCGGATCTGCGATTGTGATACGTACACGTCTTCAGGCCCCGGCAATAGATGATCGGATCGCAAGAAGCCGATACCGTCCTGGATGATCTCCAACGCGCCGCCCCGGAAGGTGAAACCCTGCTCTTCGGCTTGTGCCTGGAGGAGACGTAGAATGAGATCATCTTTCTTCAGACGGCTGTAGCCTGAGACATCCATCTCGCGGGCCATGTCTCGTAGTTCATCAAGTGTTTTGTTTTCAAGCTCGGCGATGTTCACTGGATCGCTCCTAAAAAATTTTACTGACCGACAAGTGGTCGTTGCAATTGACTGTCAAGTCGGATTTCGCTTTTTGTAAATTTGGGGATAACTTGATGGGTACGTATGGGTCAGCGCCGCTTACGCAAGCTAGAGGATTAGGCCGTCGTCGATCGTCCGCTGGCCAACGACCATTGATTCAACGAGCTTATCCGAAAAATCCTGACTTTGTGAGGGCGAGGCCTGCTGTTGCCCACCACTAGCTCATAACTACCCCCTAACGGGCAACTTTGCCAGGCCAACAGCCTTCCAAAATTTTCAAACGATCACGATATTGAGGGCATAGTGGTTCATTTACATATACATTTGTTCTCACCCAAAGGCAAGCTCTGTCCAGATCACCCCGCAATTTTGCGGATTTCTCGACTGAGAAAGGGCGCTTGGGAAAAGCTATAGAGGTTCAACCTGGGTCGGTGAGGGTTTCAGGCCAAAAACCTATCCAAGACATACTTTCTGATGCAAAAGACAGTGGCAACTCCTGTGTCCTACTCAATTGACTGTCTAGGAATACCATGCTGCCTATTGGATAAGCTTGAAAGCCCTAATAACGAAGTACAAAAGCCGACTTATGGTCGGGGTGGAACTTCGAGGCTATTATACCATTTTTCTCGTTTTCCGTCAACATAGGAAAAAGAAAATGACAAAGCGCAAAACTGATGATATGTTTCTCCCGCGGGTGGTCCCCACGGGAGATCCCACATATCTCAAACCAGGTGCTTCTTCAGCAAATCGCCCAGCCTTTCAATCCCCTCTTCTATCTGCTCAGGCGTTGCGTTCGAGAAGTTTAACCGCATTGAATTTTGTCCCCCGACCTGGTTACCTCTGGGATAGAAGGCGATGCCAGGCACGTAGGCTACTCTGGCCTCGGACATGGCCAATTTGAGGAATTCGTTGGTATCTATATCGCCAGGGATCCAGGCCCACAAAAACAGGCCTCCCTGAGGACGATTCCACTTGCCTTCTTCAGGGAAATACGATTCCAATGCCGCCAGCATCGCGTCGCGGCGTGTCTTGTAAACCCCTCGCAGTTGCCGGACGTGGTCGTGAATGATGCCACGTTCTCCCAGGTCGCAGGCAATCATCTGGGTGAAAACGCTGGTCGAGAGATCGGCGCCCTGTTTGGCCTGCATTAGCCGGGTAATCACCGGTTCGGGCCCAGCCACCCATCCCAGCCGGACGCCCGGAGATAATGTTTTAGAGAACGTGGAAGTGTAAATTACCTTGTCGTTGGTCAAGGCTTTGATCAGCGGCAGGTCTTTGCCTTCGTAGCGCAGCGTGCCATACGGATCATCTTCGATGATGAAGACCTCATGCCGAGCCGCCAATTCAGCCAACTGCATACGTCGCTCCTGGCTCAATGTCAAACCTGCCGGGTTGTGGAAATTGGGCATAACGTAGATGAACTTGACAGGCTCGTGCTTGAGGATCTCGGCCACCTGATCTACCCGCATTCCATCCCTATCCATTTCGACCGTTACGTAGCGAGGCTCGTAGGGGTTCCAGGCTTGCAAGGCCCCCACGTAAGTAGGGCGCTCGGTCAAAATCACGTCGCCAGGATCGATGAACACCTTACCAAACAGATCTAGCGCCTGCTGTGATCCGGTGACGATAAGTATCTCTTCCAGGCTACAGGCCACTTTCTGCTGCGCCATTACCGTAATCAGATATTCACGCAAAGGGACATGGCCCTCGGTGGAGCCATATTGAAGTGCCAGGTGAGGCTCATCTTGCAAAATACGGATGCAAGCTTCTTTCACCTCTTCTGTGGGAAAAAATTCTGACGCCGGGAGCCCGCCGGCAAAGGAGATGATGCCCGGTATCAGCGCTGCTTTCAGCAAATCTCGCAAGAATACGTTCTCCATCAGTTCGGCACGACGGGCGAATGTGGCTTCCCACGCGATTGAGAGCTGACCCCTCTCCATAAGTGGTGCAGATGGCGTCGTTGAAACGGCCGGCATAACTTTCCCTCCTCTTCAATTGGCGTCAAGATGCATTTTACGCCGATATTCCATTCCGGTCAAGGGGTCGGACGACAACGCGTTTGACATCGGTAGCCTATCCGATTACAATCCCTTTAAGATCGAGTAGTGGAGTGATGATGGATCTTTGGCCAAAGGCCGGGTATATACTGGCAGAACTTAACCCTCAGCAGCGCGAAGCAGTCCAGACGGTGCAGGGACCGGTGTTGGTATTGGCCGGGCCGGGTAGTGGTAAGACGCGAGTTCTAACCTATCACCTTAGCTACCTGGTGCGCGAGGTCGGCGTCGAACCCTGGCGGCTGATGGCTGTTACCTTTACCAACAAGGCAGCCCGCGAGATGAAGGAACGGCTGGGCCCCGCGACGGCCGAGGCCGGTCAGAGTGGCCTCCTTACCCCCCGACAACTCCATGCCTTGACCATAGGTACATTCCACGCTATCTGCGCCCGTATTCTACGCCGTGAGATCGAGGCGATGCCAGGCTGGGATCGCAACTTCGTCATCTACGACGCCGGCGATCAACTGGCCCTGGTGCGCCAGGCATTGCGTGACCTGGACCTGGACGACAAACGATACCGCCCGACCGCTATCCACAGCATCATCTCTCAGGCCAAAAACGAATTGATTGGCCCCGACCGTTTCCAGGCTCGCACCTATACTGAGGAGATCGCCGCCCGCGTCTACCAACGTTACGAGGGACTCCTGCGAGATAACAATGCCCTGGACTTCGACGATCTTTTGATGAAGACCGTGGAACTCTTCAGGCAGCAGCATGATTTGCTCAACACTTACCAGGAACGCTACCTCCACGTGCTGGTGGACGAGTTCCAGGACACGAATATCGCCCAGTACGAGCTGGTGAAGTTGCTGGTGGGGAAACATCGCAATCTGTTCGCCGTCGCCGATGAAGATCAGAGTATTTATAGCTGGCGTGGCGCCGACTTTCGCAACGTCCTCCGCTTTCGCGACGATTTTCCTGACCACCGACTTATCCTGCTGGAGCAAAACTACCGCTCTACGACGACAATTCTGGAGGCCGCCAAGCACGTCATCCGTAAGAACCTGCATCGGGTGGACAAAAATCTGTTCACCCAGCGGGGCGAGGGGGTGAAGGTCGAACTGGTCGAGGCATACGACGAACACGACGAAGCGCGCTTCGTCATCGGTGAGATCGCCCGGCTGGAGGCAGAGGCCGGAATACCTCATGGTCATTGTGCCGTGATGTATCGCACCAATGCCCAGAGCCGTGTGTTGGAAGAGGAGTTCATCCGGAGGGGGATGAAATACCGGCTGGTACGGGGCACACGCTTCTATGAGCGCAAAGAGGTGAAAGATGTCATCGCCTACCTGCGTCTCATTCACAACCCCAACGATAGCGTGAGCATGGCGCGGGTCATCAACACGCCAGCCCGAGGCATTGGCGCCCAGACGGCGGCCGCGCTGGAACGCTGGGCCTTCAAATCGGAAACTTCCATCTTCGGCGCGCTACTCAAATTGCGGGCGGAGGCCGATGGCACCCGCCTGCCCTTGCCCAGCCCCTTCGCCGCGCGGGCACGCAAGGCCTTGTTAGACTTCGCGGACTTGCTGACTTCCCTCAGTGCTGCCCGGGATAAACTGACCCTGCCCGAACTTTACGATCTGACATTGGCTCGCTCTGGTTACCGGGACTTCGTCCGGGATGGCACGCGCGAAGGAGAGGAGCGTTGGGAAAACCTGATGGAATTGCGGGGAGTCACCCAGGAATATGCGAGTGTGGAGCCGTCAGAAGTGCTTTCCCTCTTTTTGGAAGAGGTTGCTCTCATCTCCGATGTGGATGGGTTAACCGATGACGAGCGGGGCCCGGCACTGCTGACCCTGCACGCGGCCAAAGGCCTGGAGTTCCCTGTGGTCTTTATTATTGGTTTGGACGAGGGGCTCTTCCCCCACAATCGCTCTATGGAGGACCCGGATGCGATGGAAGAGGAGCGCCGCTTGTGTTACGTGGGCGTAACGCGGGCGAGGGACCGTCTTTACCTGGTACACACCTTTCGACGCACCCTCTTTGGTAGTAATGAACTGAGCGTTCCTTCTCGTTTCCTGGCCGATATTCCTGCCGATTTAGTGGAAGGGCGGTCTCCGTCGGAGAAGCAACCTTCCCCCTGGCCCGCCGTCCGGGATGGACTGGCCCAGGATCGTGAGACAGGGTACAACTCCCGACAGGGACAATCCACTTCCCGGCTAGGATCCCCCGCTAGCGCGGGTTCTGTCACTCGCTGGCATCCGGGCGGAGCAACGGCTGCCTCATCGCGCCCGACTGCACTTCACTTTGCTGTAGGGGACACTGTCGTCCACGCCAAATTTGGTGAAGGCGTCGTGATCAAGTGTCACCTAACCGACGACGACCAGGAGGTGGAGGTCGCTTTCCCTGACCAGGGAATCAAGAAACTGTCGGTAAGCTTTGCACCTATGAAGAAAAAACAGTAGCCAGGGAACCCCCTCGCTCTTTGCCAATGCAGGATTTGTAGGCAAGACACGAATCGTGCGCGATTTGAGGCGATGCCTGGAGATGAAGTATGAGGAAGAAGGCACCTCACTCAAATCCTGACTTGCCCAAAATGGGCCGGAAGATGGAGTTGCTTCGGGCTATCAACGTTGCGGCGGCTTCGCTCCAGCGGTCGGCCCATTCCGAGGCAGAAGTCTTTCGTGCTGTTAGCGAGCAGATTGCCAGTCTTGGTCTGCTTGGTAGCCTCAGCCTGCTTGACGAAAAGAACGAACGCCTGGTCATCCGTGCCGTTGTCTATCCCGCCCAAATGCTGTCCAGCCTGGAGCAACTTGCCGGGCTCAAAGTCGAGGGTTTTGAGTTCGCCGTGGGGAAGGTGGATGCCTACCGGCGGGTGGTGGAAACCGGGACGACGGTTTTTGTCCCCAGCGGCGGCGCCGCCGTTGCTCAGCTTCTCCCGGAGGCGGCCCAGCCCTTTGCTGAGCGCTTCCTGAAATCCCTGAGCTCGTCACCTGGCATTTGTGCGCCGATTATAACTGACGATCGGGTGCGGGGGGTACTGGACATAGTCGGCCCCGACCTGACCCCGGATGATCTCCCGGCGATGGAGGCCTTCGCCAATCATATCTCGGTAACGTTGGACAATGCCCGGCTCTGGGCGGAGACCCGCGCCACTCGTGACTATTACAACAGTTTGCTCAACAGCCTGCACGATCAGACCCTCGTCATTGACCGTGACTACGTCATCACCGATGTCAACGAGGCGGTGTTGCACGCAACCGGGTACACGCGCCAGCAAGTTATCGGCCGGCATTGCTACCAAATCGGGCATGGGCTGGATGTCCCCTGTTGGCAACATCCTGACCACCCTTGCCCCATCGTAGATGTCTGGCAGACAGGCTGCGCCAGTAGTGCCAAGCATATCCATCACGACCAGGCCGGCAGGCCAACCAGCATCCATGTCGTCGTGTCACCTCTCCTGGATGAATCGGGAGAAGTCATTGGCGTCATTGAATCCTATCGCGACGTGACCACCGAGCAGCGGCTGGAAGAGAGATTGGAAGCCATCTACCAACTGGGACAGGAATTGACCCTGCTCCGTGACGAGGCTGCCATCGTTCAGCGCGTGCTGG
>JAHELX010000498.1 GCA_024643945.1 Anaerolineales bacterium | reverse complement strand
AATCCTCCTCCTCTCACAGCAGAATAGCACATGATTTTGCTTGGATATGGGTGAAACCAATGTACGAACTGCCCTGCAAATAGCGCTCACCAGGGCAATCCATTAGAGATGAACTAGGCCCGGTCCATCACCTCCTTTCCATATCCTCCATTGAGATCATCCCAGATCAGACTACCAGAACAAGCTGTCAGTCAAACGAATAAGGAGTCACCTTAAGAAGTACCGTGACGAGAATGTACTGCCCCTACTTCCTCCTGCCTAATAGATATCCAATCGTCATGGACAGAATAGCAACAGCGACAACCACCCACACCGTCCTGTACTCAGGTGAAAAGATCTCGCCAGCCAGATCCTTAGCCACAGCCACTGCGAACTCGGTCTCTGAGGGAGGAGTGTATTCGACCTCTCGGCCCTCGGCTTGGGCCGTCTTTCGCGCCTGCAACGCCTTGTTCAGCGTTTCCAACCCCTGGCGCGTCATGCTCTTGCTCACCGTGTCTAACATCCGCTGGCCCACGCTGGCTAGCTTGCCGCCAATTTGTACGTCACCCTCATACTTCATGAGGGTCGTACCATCGCCCTGATCGATCAATTGCACGTGACCGGTTCCCTTGACAAAGCCCGGCGCACCTTTGCCAGCCACTGTCAAGGTGTAACTCTCGGGCGGCACCTCGTCTGAAACCACGATCCGGCCGGAGAAGACGCCCGCAACCGGACCGATCCGAACGTTCATCTCTCCTTCATACTCGTTATCACTGACCCTGTTCAGGCTTTGCGTGCCGGGCAGGGCAGAGGACAGCACGTCAGGGTCTCGCACCAGTTCCCAGACCTCTTCACGTGGGCCGTTGAAGACGTATTCACCTTCTAGCTTCATGACTCTGTTTTCCTCCCGGTGTGATTTGTGTCGTTGAAAAACCTAGAACGTAAAACGTGAAGCGTAAAACGTAAAACGTGAAACGTAAGACGTTATGCGTGACGATCACGTTTTACGCTTTACGTTTTACGCTTTGTGTCCTGCACCAACTCGAAAAGCCGGTTGGGACTGAGCGGCGTTTCGAGAATCTCCAGGTTGTAATCTGCCAGCGCATCTTCTACTGCCTGTGCGAAGGCGGATGGGGTTGGGATGGCTCCGGCCTCACCAACGCCCTTAGCGCCCATGGGATTGAGGGGGGATAGAGTTTCGAAGTGGGCAATCTCTATCCGCCGGGGCATATCGGTGGCTCTGGGCAGCAGATAGTCCATCAACGAGGCGTTGAGAAGTTGCCCGTTTTCGTCATACACCAGTTGTTCGTAGAAGGAATTGCCGATACCCAGGGACACACCGCCGTGAATCTGGCCTTCTACGATCATTGGGTTGAGCACCGTGCCACAATCGTGAGCGACTACGAAGCGCTTGATCTCCACCATCATTGTTTCTGGGTCTACGTCGACGATCATAGCGACTGCTCCAAAGGCGGTCGCCCCATATTGTGGCCCAAAGTAGTCGGTGGCTTCCAACCCAGGTTCGGTGCCAGGCTCAACCGCCCCGCGTAGGGGGTTAGCCAGCACGGCTAATTCACCCAGGCTGATAGATTGCCAGGGAACGTCTGCCACTCGCACCTGACCGTCCACCAACTCCAGTTCTTCTTCGGGCGCTTCCAGGACCTTGCTGGCCAATTTGAGAACCTTGGCGCGGACGGTTGAAGCGGCGGCATTGACAGCATTGCCGGCGACCACCGCTCCCCGGCTGGCGAAAGTGCCCGTCCCCCAGTGGAACTCGGAGGTGTCACCGGTTACCACCCGCACGTCGCTGACGTCCACTCCCAACTGATCGGCCACAACTTGCGCGAAGGAGGTGAAGTGGCCCTGTCCCTGCGTTCCAACGCCAGTCACCACGCTCACCTTGCCGCTGGCTTCGACCGTCACCCGCGCTCCCTCATAGGGTCCAACCCCGGTCGTCTCGACGAAGGAAACGATACCAACGCCCACATGCTTACCCTCGGCGCGCAAGCGGGGCTGCTCCTCCTGGATAAATTGTTCATAGCCGATCATTTCGGCCGCCTTCTGCAGCACCGGCAAATAGTCCCCACTGTCGTAGACCAACTCGATAAAAGCCTGGTCGATAATGTGGTGGTTGTGGGGGAACGCATCCGGGGGCAGGAAGTTTCGCTTCCTGATCTCAACCCGGTCCATGCCCAATTCTTTGGCAGCCAGGTCTAGCAGCCGCTCTATCACAAAGATCCCGTGCGGCCGGCCGGCCCCCCGCACAGGGGTGACGATCATCTTGTTGGTGAAAACGACTCTGAACTCACTATAGTAATTGGGGATGTCATAAGCTCCCAGTACGTGACACTGCGTGTTGAGGGGAACGGTCAGGCCGTAGGGGTCATAAGCGCCAGTATCGTGCAAAAACACATCCTGCACTCCCAGGATGCGCCCGTCGCGGGTCAGGGCTATCTCGGCGTCGTGTATCTGCGCGCGTTCTTGGGTAGTGCCCAGGAAGTTCTCTCGCCGGTCTTCAATCCATTTGATAGGCCGGTTGAGTCTCATTGCTGCCCAGGGGAGAAGGACTTCCTCTGGCTGGAACATCATAATCTTGGGGCCAAAGCCGCCGCCGACAAAGGGTGCGACGACCCGTACCTGATGTTCCGATAGCCCCAGCATCGCCGCCAGCCCATTGCGCACAGGAATCGGGGCCTGGGTTGTGTCCCAGACGGTCAACTGTTCGCTTCTCGCGTCCCATTGAGCCACAACCCCTCGATTCTCCAGTGCCCCTGCCGCGCCCCGGTCAACTAAGATGCGCCGTTTGATGATCAGGTCAGCCTGGTCTCGAATCGCTTCATAATCGCCCTTGCGCTGAATGACGTGGGCCGCCAGGTTGGAATCCAGGTCATCGTGGACGAGGGGGGCATCCGGCTCCAGGGCTCGTTCCAAATCCACCACAGGCTCTAGCGGGTCGTAGTCAACCACGATGTCCTCAAGGGCATCTTCGGCAATATAGCGGCTTTCGGCAATGACGACGGCCAGTGGGTCACCAATGTGCCGCGCTTTGTCTTTTACCATCGGAATCTGGGTGCGTGCGTGAAAAACCACCCCTTCGATCGAATGGGGCGCGGGGACCAACAGGGGCCCGGGACGCCAAAAGCCACCCATATCCTCAGCGGTGTAAACCGCCGCCACCCCTGGCCGGCTGCGGGCTGCCGATACGTCAATACTGCGGATGCGGGCATGGGCGTAATCGCTGCGCAAAAAGGCGGCATGCAGCATGCCAGACAAGTCTACATCATCCACAAACAGGGCTTGCCCGGTCAGCAGGCGTGGGTCTTCATTTCGTTTGATACGTTGACCTACGTACTTTTTGGTCACAGTTCCACTCCTGTTACATAACACCGTAAAACGTGAAGTGTGATGCGTGAAACGTAAAACGTGAAACGTAAGGCGTAAAACGCCAAAATCTAATCTGAATCACGCATCACGTTTTACGTTTTACTTTTCACGTCCTCATCCTCTCCGCCGCCAGTTTAACTGCCTCAGTAATATTTTGGTATCCGGTGCAACGGCAGAGATTACCGGCGATGGCCTCGCGAATTTCATCTTCGCCAGGATTGGGGTTGTCTTCCAGGAACGGCACCAGCGTCATCAAAAAGCCTGGCGTGCAAAAGGCACATTGCAGGGCGTGAGCATCCCGGAACGCTTCCTGAAGAGGATGAAGCTTGTCCATACTTCCCAATCCTTCGACGGTGAGAATCTCGTGGCCGTTGGCCTGCACCGCAAACATCAAGCAGGAGCGGGCCGGTTGTCCATCGAACACAATCGTGCACGTGCCGCATACGCCGTGTTCACAGCCGACGTGCGTGCCGGTCAGACCCAGTTCGTGGCGCAAGAAATCGCTCAGCAGCATGCGTGGCTCGATAGCGCGTTCGTATCGGCTGCCGTTGACGGTAACAGTCACGTTGAACAAGTCACTCATAGGTAATCTCCTCATTCGGTGAGGGACGAAGGACGAAAGACGGAGGACGAAAGGTTCGTCGTTCGTCCTTTGTCCTTCGTCACTTAGCTCTCTCAACTGCCTTTTCCAGCGCTCGACGGGCCAGAACCTGAACCAGGTGACGGCGATATTGTGCTGAGGCGTGAATATCACTGCCGGGGTCAACGTCAGCCTTGGTGGCGGTCTCGGCAGCTGCCCGGATGACCTCTGGGCTGGGGATCTGGCCTGTGAGCATCTCAGCCGCCTGGCGAGCTTCCACAGGGCCGTCGCCAACACTCAGGAACACCAGGCGCGCCTGATGGCACTGGCCCTTGTCATCCAGAGTCACCACAGCCGCAACGCCCACCAGAGCATAATCGCCATGGCGGCGGGCTACTTCGAGAAAAGACCACCCACTGTGCGGTGGCATGGGAGGTAAGGCGACTTCTACCAGCAATTCATCCGGTTCCAGAGCCGTGGTGAAAAACCCGATGAAAAACTCATCGGCCGCAACCCAACGCTCCCCGGCCTGGCTGCGGAGGCGAAAGCGCCCGTTCAGCGCCACACTCACTGCTGGCAACTCGGCCGCCGGGTCCGCATGCGCCAGCGTGCCGCCAACGGTACCCCGATTGCGGATTTGTGGGTGGGCGATGTGGGGCATCGTTTCGTGGAGTAAGGGCGCTCGCTCCGCGACCAGCGGACTGTGTTCGACCTGGCTTTCGCGGGTCATAGCTCCCATGCGCAAGCCGCCGTTTTCTTCGGGATGAATATAGAAAAGTTCTGGGATGTTGTTCAGGTCGACAAGAACGGAAGGTTGAGCCAGGCGGAAGTTCATGGTGGGGATCAGGCTCTGCCCGCCGGCCAATGGCTTGGCATCATAGCCATGTTCGGCCAGGTGGGCTAGAACTTCTTCCACCGTGGTCGGGGCATAGTATTTGAAAGGAGCTGGCTTCATGGAGTTTCTACCTCCTCACACATTTTGATTCAGCAGGCCCAATTCTGAGGAGCCAACATCCTCAGATGCGGCTCCGTGAGGTACCTAAGGCAATCGCTCGAACCAGAAGGGGGAAGGTCTACTTTGTCCCTCGTTCCACAACTGGTAGGTGATTTGCATATGGCCCAGGTGAAGCGC
>JAHELX010000497.1 GCA_024643945.1 Anaerolineales bacterium | reverse complement strand
GGGTTCCCCTTTTCCTCCCCCCCGGCGGGGGGGATAGAGGGGGGGCGACTGCGGGTGGCCGTGCAGGAACCAGTTCTGAAGCAAACGCTAACCTTTGAGCCCGACCTGCTGGTTCTGAACATGGCCATCGTCCCCTCAGCCGGGACGGCAGAGTTGGCCCGGACCTTGGGTGTACCTCTCTCCAGCGAAGGATTCTTCATGGAAGCGCATCTCAAGATGCGCCCGATGGACTTTATGGCCGAGGGGGTTTTTGTAGCCGGTATGGCGCATTACCCCAAATTCATTGAAGAGACCATCGCGCATGCTCAGGCCACAGCGGGGCGGGCCATTACCATCCTGTCCAAGCAGCCCCTCTATATCGGCGGGAGTGTGGCCGTAGTGGACCAGTCGAAGTGCGTGGGCTGCCTCACCTGTGTGCGAAGCTGTCCCTTTGGCATCCCGCAAATTCAGCCGGGGCAAGCCGGGGTAGGTAATATCATAGGCGCCGCCAGCATTGACCCGGCGCTGTGCCAGGGGTGCGGCACCTGCACCGGCGAGTGTCCGGCTAAAGCTATCCAGCTTTTGAACTACACTGACCAGCAGATACTCGCCCAGGGGTTGGGAGCATGGGCTGTAGTATAGGAGATTGGAGATTAGAGACATCGTGAACGGCAACGGACATGATACAACTTTCGAACCCGAAATCACCGTCTTCACCTGCATCTACTGCGGCTATATGAGCGCCGACACGGCCGGCTCGTTGCGCCTGCAATACCCGCCCAACGTCAGGCTGGTCCGTCTACCATGCACCGGCAAAACCGACGTGGGCTACATCTTGAAAGCCTTCGAGCAAGGCGCCGACGGGGTATATGTGGTGGGATGTCCCATCGGAAACTGCCACCATGTGCGAGGCAACGAGCGCGGTAAGGCACGGGTGGAGCGGGCCAAGAAGCTGCTGGACGAAATCGGATTGGGCGGTGAGCGGCTGGACATTTTCTTCGTCTCCGGCGGCATGGGGGCCACCTTCGCCCGCCACGCAGAGGAGATGACGGAGCGAATTCGTGCACTGGGACCGAATCCGCTCAAGGAGGAGGTCAGAGTACCTCTGGGAAAAGACTGATTAACACAATTGGTCGCCCAGTCGAACTCGTGCTCTTTTGAAGTACCAGGAAACAGTAGGGTCAGGGAGAAACGATTGACCTATAAGATAGGGGGGAATTATGAAGACTGTCAGGGAGCTGTTGCGAGCCAAAGGATATGACATCTGGTCCGTTGCGCCGGATGATTCGGTGTACGATGCACTCAAACTGATGGCCGACAAGAATGTGGGAGCCGTGCTGGTGACCGAGGCCGGCAACCTGGTGGGCATTCTGTCGGAGCGAGACTACGCCAGAAAGGTCATCCTCAAAGGGAAAACGTCCAAGGACACGCCCGTCCGGGAGATCATGACCGAAAAAGTAGTATACGTCCGTCCTGATCAGACTAGCGATGAATGTATGGCGCTGATGACCAACAAGCGAGTGCGGCACCTTCCTGTGGTTGAGAACAACCAGTTGATCGGCATCATTTCGATTGGGGATGTAGTCAAGGCAATCATGTCTCACCAAGAGTTTATGATCGAGCAACTCGAAAACTACATCACGGGAAGAGTTTCGACCAAGCCTATCTCATAGCCCGCCTGCTCCACTGGCGTACGTCGGGAGACAGTAATAGCAGTGGGAAAGTAATCGTCCTGGGGGAAGTTATATGACTGGCAACGGTCACGGGAAAAATGGGAATGTAGTCGGCGCCGTTATGGTCGTCGGGGGCGGTATCGCCGGTATGCAGGCGTCGCTGGACCTGGCGGAAGCCGGCTACAAAGTGTACCTGGTCGAGAAGAAGTCGGCTATCGGCGGTCACATGGCGCAACTGGACAAGACCTTCCCCACCAACGACTGCGCCATGTGCACCATCTCGCCCAAGCTGGTTGAGACAGGCCGACATCTCAACATTGAGATCCTGACTGACAGTGAGCTGGTCGGCCTGAAGGGTAGCGCGGGAGACTTCGCGGTCACGGTGCGCACCCATGCCCGTTACATTGATGTGGACAAGTGTACCGGCTGTGGCGAATGCGCCGATGTCTGTCCTGTGGTTATCCCCGGCCGTTTTGACGAGGGACTGGCGCAACAGCGGGCGGCCCACAAGCTTTACCCCCAGGCCATCCCCAACGCCTACGCTATCGAAAAGCGGGGCATCGCCGCCTGCCGCGATGCCTGCCCTGCTCATCAACGGGCGCAGGGCTATATCGCCCTCATCCGCGAGGGCCGCTTTGAGGATGCGCTGCGCGTCATCAAGGAAGACAACCCCTTCCCCGGCATTTGCGGGCGTATCTGCAACCACCGCTGCGAGGACGCCTGCAATCGGGGCAAGGTGGATGATCCTATTAACATCCACGCTCTCAAGCGATTTGTGACCGACACGGTATACGCCCAGCCGCGCATCCCGCCCGAGCCAGTCTCCCGCCGCTACGACGAGCGCGTGGCCATCATCGGGGCCGGGCCCTGCGGGCTCACCACGGCCCAGGATCTATGCAAGTTGGGGTATCCGGTTACGGTCTTCGAGGCGCTGCCGGTGGCGGGCGGCATGCTGCGGGTAGGTGTGCCCGAATATCGTCTGCCCAGTCGGATCGTAGATCGAGAGGTGCAAGACATCATCGACCTGGGCGTCGAGCTGCGCTTGAACACCATCGTCGAAAACCTGGACGACATCTTCGACGAAGGCTTCAGAGCAGTACTCATCGCTGTAGGAGCGCACGAGGGGATTCGGCTACCTATCCCCGGCAACGACCTGGAGGGGGTGCTGATCAATACCCAGTTCCTGCGCGATGTCCGGCTGGCGGAGTTGAGGGGTAGGGACTCAGGGAATCCGGGATCAGGGGATCAGGACTCAGGGAATCCGGGCGAAATTGCTCACCAGAATTCCCAGGTTCCTGATTCCCTGAGTCCTGATCCCCTGACCGCTGATCCCCCGTCCCTGGTCGGGGGCAAACGAGTGCTGGTGCTGGGTGGCGGCAACGTGGCGATTGATGTGGCTCGAACGGCAGTCCGCCTTGGGGCGAGCGAGGTTCATATGGCCTGCCTGGAGGGCCGCCACAACATGCCGTCGCACGAGTGGGAGATCCAGGCCGCGCTGGACGAAGGCATCGTCATCCACAACGACCGCACTTTCCTGAGGGTCGTGGGCAATGGCGATGGACAGGTCGCCGGTGTGGAGTGCCAGCGCGTGGCCCATTTTGAGTTCGATGACCAGGGGCGGCTGTCGCTGGACGTAGTGGAAGGTTCGGAGCATGTGCTGCCTGCCGAGGTGGTCATCTTCTCCGTAGGTCAGCGAGCTGGTCTCGCCTTCATTCCCGACGACGCCGGGGTGGGGCTGACGCAGCGTCGAACCATCGCCGTCAACCCCAACACCTTCGCTGCTACCCGGCCGGGTGTCTTCGCCGCCGGCGACAGTGTGAGCGGCACCGCTTTCGTCATCGAAGCGGTGGCCAGCGGGCATCAGTGCGCTGAGTCGATTCACCGCTACTTGCGCGGCGAGGCGCTGGAGCCGAAGCCTCGCCCCGATCTGCCGGTAGTCAAGCTGGCCCAGTCAGAACTGGACGAGCGGATGCAGCGTGGCGAGATTAAGATCACTCCGCGTGTGCCTATGCCCGAGTTGCCGGCGGAAGAACGAGTCAAGGGATTTTCCGAGGTCGAAACCGGGTACACGCCCGAGTTGGCCCAGACCGAAGCGGCTCGCTGCCTGGCCTGTGGCATCTGCTCCGAGTGCCTGAGCTGCTGGTACCAATGCGGTGTGGGAGCGATTAACCACGATATGCTGGAGCAGATACGCAAACTCGACGTCGGCGCGATCATCATGGCTCCCGGCTACCAGGTTTACCGGGCGGAGCTTTCAGAAGAATACGGCTGGGGACGTTACCCCAACGTAGTCACCTCGCTGCAATTCGAGCGGCTGTTGAGCGCCTCCGGCCCCACGATGGGCCACGTCAAGCGCCCATCAGATGGCCGCACGCCGAAGAAAATCGCCTTCTTACAATGTGTCGGCTCTCGCGACCAATCACACGACTACTGCTCGGCTGTTTGCTGTATGTATGCCGCCAAAGAGGCCATCATGGCCATCGAGCACGAGCCCGATACCGAAGTTCACATCTTTATGATGGATATGCGCGCTTTCAGCAAAGGCTACGAGGCATACTATCGCCGGGCGCGCGAAAAATACGGCATCCAATACACCCGCTGCCGAATCTCGTCGGTGAAGGAGGACCCGGCGACAAAGAACCTGATTGTGCGCTACGCTCCTGCGAAGGGGCTGGGGGCTGCCATCATAACCGAAGAATTCGACATGGTGGTTCTCTCGGTCGGGATGGAGATGTCGGAGAGCGTGCGCGAATTGGGGCGCAAATTGGGGATTGAGCTGGATGACTACGGCTTTTGCCATACTGTACAGTTCGATCCCTTGCAAACGAGTCGGCCCGGTATCTACGCCGTGGGGCCTTTCCGGGAGCCGAAGGATATCCCGGAGTCGGTGGTCGAGGCAAGTGGGGCAGCCGCCGCTGCTGGCGAGTTGCTGGCACCCGCACGCGGTACACTGACCCAAAGGGTAGAGTATCCGCCAGAACGGGAAGTGGCACAGGAAGAGCCGCGGATCGCCATTTTCGTCTGTCACTGCGGGAGCAACATCGGCGGCTTCCTTGATGTGCCCCAGGTGACCGAGTATGCCCAAACACTGCCCCACGTCATCCACGCCGAGCACAATCTGTATACCTGTTCCCAGGACAGCATCGCCCACATCACGGAGAAAGTCAAGGAGTTGGGAGCAAACCGGGTGGTCGTGGCTTCTTGCACGCCGCTGACCCACGAGCCGCTATTTCAGAGTAGCATCCGGGCGGCCGGACTGAACCCGTATCTGTTCGAGATGGCCAATATCCGCAACCAATGCTCCTGGGTGCACTCGCACGACTGGGACGCTGCGACACAAAAGGCCAAAGAGTTGGTGCGAATGGCCGCGGCGCGCGCCGCCAGGCTTCAACCCCTGCACACCACGCCGATGCCCACCGAGAAG
>JAHELX010000496.1:2461-5086 GCA_024643945.1 Anaerolineales bacterium | reverse complement strand
ATCAAAATTCGGGGAAGGCCTCTCGCACCTGATCGAGCACGGTCCGGTCAGGGGCGAGGACGATAAATACCTGATCGCCAGCACGGGCCAGGAAGGTGGCTCGTCCTTCGTACTCCCATATTCGGCGCCCTGGCTCGTTGAGGGTTAGATTGGGAACGCCCAATGCCCGGCGAGTGAGGTACTCGGTGAAGGTTTCAAAGAATTGGGCTGCTTCACCTGGCGCATCCCATACCGATTTGACCACCAACACGTGAGCACCCTGCCCGTCCGACCAGAGAGTATACATATCGCCGTCCCAGCCAGCGGCCCCTTGGGCGGCGGTTGCCTGGTCTAGGTGATCCAGTAGCCATGCCAGCAACCCAATCTCGCCCAGTACGTTCCGGTCAACCTCATGCCATCCCTCGCCGAGGACTGGACCCAGATTCGGCATGGTCACCACCTGCGGTGTATCGCGAACCAGGTACTTTTCGGGGTGCATAACCTGCTCGCTGGAGGTAGGGGGATCATCATAGGCGGCATTCACCCCGTCCCAGCGAAAGCCAGCGTCCACCCAAAGGGTGTAGACGAAGTATGACCCTTGCAAGTAGGGGAAGAAGGTGAGCACGCCCAGCGAGGGCGAAACGGCATCAATCACCTCAGTCTCGACGAAGGAGGCCCGGTAAGCCATGTATTGCAGCTCGCTGTCGGTGATCTCAGTATACTGATAGGCTCCCATCACCAGCGTCGCGTCTCCCTCGATCAGCGCGCGGGCAGCGATGGCCTGATCGGCGTTCATATCCCCGCTCAGGAAGCGAGTAAGCCCGAAGTGTTGATCTTGCAAGGCATGGGTATATTCGTGGGCGTAGACAACCTCCTCGCTGGCGAACATGTTCACCGACTCGGCAACGAGATAAAGAACTTGCTCTTTGGGCGCATAAAAGCCGGCAATGTTCCGCGCCGCCGAATCAAGCGCAATCTGCCGGAAGTCGGCCGCCGGATCCAACAAGTCTAAAGTCACATATAGTTCGCGATCCCGGTCCAGCGCCGAGGAGACGCGCGCCTCAGTGTATTCT
The DNA here is from genome assembly GCA_024643945.1 of Anaerolineales bacterium. Next base: position 4,034 of record JAHELX010000496.1, on the reverse strand, counting down.
GTTTCCAAATGTTGGCGCAGTTGTGCCCGAGTAAGAAAAAGGGGCGGAACATCCTGCAAGGGTTCCAGACCGCGGATGTTGACCACATAGCCTGTGATCTCGTTGATCTTGTCGCGATTGAGAAGTTCAGGCGGTACGACCAGGGTAGGCGTGGCAGTCGGCAGGCGAGTCGTTGCCGTCGCAGAGGGGGATGGGGTAACAGTGGGGGTGAGCGTGGGGGACGGCTCAGGTGGAGGCGGCGGTTGGCCAACGACCTGGTCGGAGGGTGATGCCCCAGACAGCAAGTCACGGTTGACGACTACCAGGGTGACCAGTAGGCCCAGCACACAAAAAACGGCCAACGCCAGACTCACCAGGATGATGGCTTGGGTGCGTGAAATTCCGCTCTGCGACGAAGTTGCCTGCCGTCCCGGCTCCGAAACCGCCGGAATATATGGCTGGGATTTGGTCTCCGATGGACGGTTCATAGGATCATTGTCCCGGAAGGGCCTATAGATAGGCTACGCCAACTTTGGCCAGCGCCTCATTCTGAAAATGGATCAGTTGCTCGATGCCCCTGGCTGCCAGATCGAGCAATTGATCCAGCGCCGCGCGATCGAAAGGGCTGCCTTCCGCGGTGCCCTGCACTTCCACAAAGCGGCCGTCGCCGGTCATCACCACGTTCAGGTCGGCGTCGGCGGTGGCATCTTCGGCGTAGCACAGGTCAAGCAACGGGCGACCGCCGACTAATCCAACACTGACGGCGCCAACTGGTGCTGCCAACACATCGGAGGGCAGGTTGCCGCTCTCCATCATCCGCCAAAGCGCCAGTGCTACTGCCACATAGCCGCCGGTGATGGCCGCTGTGCGCGTGCCCCCGTCGGCCTGCAGCACGTCGCAATCAACAGTGAGCGTGTGTATGCCCAGGCGGTCCAGGTCTACTGCCGCTCGTAAAGCCCGTCCGATGAGCCGCCGAATCTCGTGTGAGCGTGCTCCCCCGGCCCCCACCGACCGAGGAGTACGAGTGTGGGTGGCACGGGGGAGCATCGCGTATTCAGCCGTCAACCAGCCGCCGCCCGACGATTCACGCCAGGGAGGTACCTTCTCTTCTATCGAGACGTTACACAGCACGCACGTGCCCCCGGTCTCGATGAGCACGGAGCCTTCAGGATAAGTGACAAAGTCGGTGACGAAACGCACCGAGCGCAACTCGTCGTCGGCGCGACCATCAATGCGAGTCATAGTTTAGCACTCTGTCATAGATGATTTGAAGGGCAAGAACAAGCGCCATGAGAGCCAAGATTACCGGTCAATTCCCCAAAGGGGACCTATGGGTTAGCTTTGACAGAGCACTAGCTCGACAGGAATTCGTCTATGGCCTGTTTGCTGATGCGGTAGCTGCTGCCGATTTTCTTGGCCTTGAGTTCGCCCGATTTGATGACCTCAAGCACATCCTCTTCGCCAACCCGCATGTAGGCCGCTGCCTCGGAGAGAGTCATGATGTCAGGGGCGGCTGGCTTGGCGCTCTCGCCCCCGGCCTGTTGCCCTCCCTGCATGGCCTGACCCATTGCCTGGCCCATCATCGCTCCCAGGC
>JAHELX010000496.1:0-2361 GCA_024643945.1 Anaerolineales bacterium | reverse complement strand
TAGGCCGCTGCCTCGGAGAGAGTCATGATGTCAGGGGCGGCTGGCTTGGCGCTCTCGCCCCCGGCCTGTTGCCCTCCCTGCATGGCCTGACCCATTGCCTGGCCCATCATCGCTCCCAGGCCGGCTCCCGCGCCCAGCCCTAAACCAGCACCAGCCAATCCGCCACCACCCTCCTGCTGGGCCGCGTCGCGCATCGCCTGCGCCGCCTGGTATTGGGTAAATCGTTGCATGTCGCCGACGGCCCCCATGGAGGCGCGTTGGTCGATGGCCTTTTGTACCTCTTCGGGCATGCTGATGTTCTGTAGGAAGAAGGTCTTGAGCGCCAGACCAAAACTGTCGAACTCATCGCTCAGTCTAGCCCGCACTCCTGCACCGATTTCATCCTGCATAGCCGGCAGGTCCAGCGCCGGAATTTTGGCTTCGCCCAGTATGTCGGTAAAGCGAGCGACAATCATACCCCGCAAGAAGTCTTGAATTTCGCTGGTGCGATACACGCCTCCCGTGCCCACGACCTTTGTCACAAAGAGTTGGGGATCGGTGATTTGCAATGAGAAGTTGCCAAAGGCGCGCAGCCGGACGATCCCGAAGTCCTGGTCGCGCAGGGTGATCGGTTCTGGCGTGCCCCACTTCCAATCAGTGAATTCGATCAGGTTGACGAAGTAAACCTCGGCTGTGAAAACATTCCTGCCTGACGTGCCCAACTTGAGTAGCCCCACCAACAGCGGAATGTTGGCGGTAGTGATGTGATGCCGCCCGGCATGAAAAACGTCTAGCGCTTTGCCGTCCCGGTAAAAGACAGCCGCTTGTGACTCGCGCACGTTCACTGCCGAACCAATACGGAAATCGCCTGAACCCACTTCTGGAACCCGAACCACCATCTGATTGCGTTGCTGGTCGGGTGCTTCTATTACATCAATTATCCTTGCCACGGGTAACCTCCTCTTTCATCATTATTACTTGAGTGATCAGGGAATCAGGAATCAGAAACAAGGTTGCTGCCATGATTCTTGATCCCCTATTTCCTGATTCCCTGATTCCCTGATCTTACTACACTGCGTCACTGATGACACTCTCACGGTCACGCCAGGCAGCGTTGGCTTCCTCAGTCGCCGACACCACCTCTCGGATGGCTTCCTTCACGTCGCCGCTGGCATCTATCGCGGCGGCCAAGGCATCAATGGATGCCTGGACAGCGGACACATGCTCCAGCATGCTCTCGTCAAAATTATAGAGCGCGCCTAGTTCTTCTTCCTTGACCTTGACAGCATCGAAGATGGCGGCATAGCCATAGCTGGCTGTCCTGATTTTATCGGCCAGTTTTTGCACTTTAGTGACGGCCCGATCCAGGTCGTCAACCATCAGCAGGCCGCCGCCCTCTAACAGGTCACGTTGCAGTTCGGCCAACCTTCGTCGCTGTTCGTCAAGTTGGCGCACCAGGTGTTCGCGCAGCAATTTGTCGGCAGCACGCCGGTTTTCCTTCTCCTTGTAGCCGCGGTAGCCAGGGATTGAGGAAGCCAGTCGTTCCAGGCCTCCCTTTGAGTCTTCAATGGCTTGTCGATAGTCCATGTGCCACTCCTTGCTTTCCAGATTATAGAAAAATGTCCGCCCCACAATATTTACAGGTGATGACTCCCTTGCCGGCAAACTCTTGCTCGCCACCGCAATTGGGGCATTTGTTGCCGGTGAGCTGCGATGCCTCTCGCGAATAGAGTATCCCGTCGTTCCAGTTGACATAACCGGTAAAGAGCCCCATGCCCACCAGCTTGTAGATGTCGTCGCGGACCTGGTCGCTGGTCGACTTCAACTCGAAGACCAGGTCGCTGATGTTTACCTGGCCGCGGGTCGTGACCATATCCAGGATCTTGCGCTGGCGGGCCACATCGCCCAGTTCTTTCTCTTCAGCGCGTCCCCGGACCATCAGATAGATCCCCGCGCCGACAAAGGGAATAGCAATGAAGAGGGAAAGAACCAGGCCCAGCACCAGCCCGGCGGTCGCGCCCGTTTCGACATCGCGCGTTGAGGAATACGAGACGGCGGAACCTCCCAGGCAGACGAAGATGCCCACGATGACAAGAATGATGCCGGTCAGCCGGCCGCTTCTGCTCAACACAATTGCTCCTCCTGCGCATCTTTGATATCTGGTAACTTAATTCGGGGTAGGGGCGGACTGCCGCCCGCCCCTTGGGGACGATAGATCATCCGAAACCACTCGAGCCGCCACCACCGCCACCACCGCCACCACCGCCACCGCCGCTGAAGCCGCCACCGCCCCAGCCGCCGTGACTGCCAGATGAGCTGGGGGGCGTGCTGGTCAGCACGGTGCCGGCCGAACTGAGCATGGCTCCCAGGCCGGCGCTCATA
>JAHELX010000495.1 GCA_024643945.1 Anaerolineales bacterium | reverse complement strand
TTGAGAGGATACCACCTTCATCCTGCACCCGCAGTTCAGGTGACTAAAGACAACCTGGACGACCTCATGGCCGAAGATGTGCCGCAAACCTTCGCTCTCGATCAAGATCTCTACGCTACCCCTGCCTTTTACCCGGACAAGCCGGTCGAGATCGGCCATACCGGCACGATGCGCGACCAGTCCGTAGCCCAGGTGCAATTCTATCCGGTGCAATATAACCCGGTCACCGGTGAGGTCCGGCTTTACCGGCGCATCCTGGCCCGGATCACGTGGACTATGCCGCTCTCTATAGCCGCCACCGGAACACGTGGCGCCAGTCCCGCCTACGAAAAACTGCTGCAAAGCGCCTTGCTCAATTATGATGCGCTGGAACGTCCTCCAGTCGCGGCGCCAACTCCCCCCATCGGCACGGCTGACACCAGTATTGGCGCGGCCAGCATCACCCCCACTCTCAAAATTGGCGTCACCGAGGATGGCGTATATCAACTCACCCCCCCCGATCTGACCGGGGCCGGGTTTAACCTGAGCGGCATCGATCTCAACACCATAAAAATTAGCAACCGGGGCGCTGAGATTCCCATCTACGTGCGCGATGCTAACAGCAACCATGCTTTCGACAGCAACGATTATATCCTCTTTTATGGCACTGCCATCACCGATATTTACACGGTCAAGAATGTTTACTGGCTAACAGCAGGCGGAGGTAATGGCCTGCGCATGACTACGAAGGACGGGACTCCAGGAAGCGCGATGCTCGCAGAGCAGTTTCCGGCCACGCTCCACGCCGAGGAAGACACTTATTACTGGCAAACTATGCCCGATGGCGAGGGTCAGGATCACTGGTTCTGGGGAGGCAGGCTGGCCCCTGAGGCTGCCCCCTCACGTGTTTATACCCTGACCTTGAATCACCTTTCGACCACCGCCAGCACAGCCACCGTGCGCGTCCAATTAAAGGGGGGGACAGACAATCTATACCTCAATCCCGACCATGCCACCAAAATATACCTCAACGACCTTGAGATAGGTGGTGTACACCAGTGGGACGGATTCAGCATTTACGACCAGGAGGCGACTGTTTCACATTCTGAGCTGAACGAGGGGAATAACACCGTTAAAGTGGAGCTGGCAGGGACCACCTACCAGCAGCTATACGTCAACTGGATCGAGATCGACTACTGGGATACCTATGTAGCCGAGAATGATCGCTTGCTTTTCGGGGCGCCGGCGGCCGGCACCTTCCAATTTGAGGTGACTGGCTTCAGCGCAGACGATGTTCAGGTTTTTGACGTGACCGACCCATCCAATACGGCGATTATCAGCAACACCACGGTGATGCCCGCTGCCGGGGGTGGCTACAAGCTCCAGTTCGAGGACAGCGCCCAACCAGAGACCCGTTACCTGACCCTGACGGCCGCACAGCGCAAATCACCGGCCAGCATAGAGATGGATCAATCATCCTCCTGGAAATCCACCGCCTTAGGGGCCGATTACATCATCATCACCCATAAGGATTTCTACACCAGCGCGCTGAGGCTGGCCAACCATCGGGAAGCTCCAGACATGCGAGTCGCTACGGTCAAGGTCGAAGACATCTACGACGAATTCAACTACGGCATCTTTAACCCCCAGGCCATCCGCGACTTTCTCTCCTACGCGTATCACAACTGGACCAGCCCAGCCCCAACGTATGTCTTACTGCTTGGAGATGCCTCTCAGGACTACAAGGACAATCTGAATACAGGCAGCGTCAACTACGTGCCCTCTCAAGTCATCGAGACAGATCTAATGGGGCAGACTTTCTCCGATAACTGGTTTGTGGCCGTGGATGGCCCTGATGATATCCTGCCGGATATGTTTATCGGCCGGCTGACGGCCCAGACCACCTCGCAAGCAGATGACATGGTGGACAAAATCATCAGCTATGAGCAGAATCCCCCCGACGCCTCCTGGAATAAGAATGTGCTCCTGGTGGCAGATGACGAAACTCCTTTTGAAGTCATCTCGGAGCAACTCGCTGACCGTTTGCCTTATTACTATACTGCCAACAAGGTCTACGCAAGTGACTATCCACCTGGAGATCCAACCACAGATATTGCCAACCAGATCAACAATGGCAGCATTCTCGTTAACTACGCTGGACATGGCAACGTGGATATATGGGGACGCTGGAGCGGCGGCTATATTTTTAACCGCTATCCCGACGTCACCTCGTTGAACAATACCAACAAATTGCCAATGGTGACAGTCGCCAACTGCTTGAACGGCTACTTTACCGGATCTAAGATCTCTATGGCCGAAGAGTTCCTGCGACTTAAAAATAAGGGCGCCGTGGCTGTTTGGGCCGCCACCAGCCTGGGCTACGCCTCGGGTCATAGAGAGTTGATGCGCGAATTCTACGAGGCCATCTTCCAGGACGACGTGTACGCCATGGGAGCAGCTACCACGGCGGCCAAGATTTCCACTTATGGCCTGAACAATTTCTGGGGTGAACTGGTCGAAACCTTTGTACTCTTTGGCGATCCGGCTGTGCAATTGGGCCTTCCCACCAACTATCCTTATGTGAAAAGTACGACGCCTGCCAATGGAGCCAGCAAAGTCCTCCTTGACCAGGACATCCAGATTGTCTTCAACAAGCCGATGAGCCCTACCACACTCGTCCTCAGTGGGCCAGGCACCACAGGACTGGTCTTGACCCCAACCTGGAGCGCTGACTATACGCTACTCAATTTTGACCACACGGACTTCGCTGAGAGCGAGGTGCGGACCTTCACGGTGGAAGGTCAGGACAAACTAGGACACTCGTTAAGTACCGGTCCCGTCCCAAATCCCTGGTCTTTCACCACAATCGTCCTGAGGCCTAACGATGTGGCCATAATTGGGCCGACGACAGGCATTACCCAGACCCAGTATACCTTCGTCGCCGACCTGAGCCCTAACACGGCTATGCAGCCCATCACATATGAATGGCGAGCCACGGGACAAGCTCTAACGACACACCCAGGTGGTGGGCTGATCGACACAGTCAACTTCACCTGGTACGTGACCGGCACTCAAGCCATCACGGTTACCGCCACCAACACCTATGGCATCGTCACCGGCACCCACGTCATTACCATCAGCGACATCTTGCCAGGGGCTAATACAGTTTACCTGCCGATTGTCATCAAAAATGACTGAAACGTAATCCATCTTGCTAATATACCGTCCAGACAACCAATTACAGTTGATTCAAACCCTTTCTAACTTTTTTCATGCGTTTCCCTCACTAGATTCCGATATTTTTGGAGTTTAATTACCTTGATGCCATTGCGTGGCTGTCTTGTTCTGAACTTTCGACCCAGAAGCGGGTCGCAAACGGTCTTACCGAGCGGCTTTTATCTAAAAAAACCATTACACACTGAATGGCCGGTATCCGTTAACAAGCATACGAGGGAAAATTATGGAAACCGAGGCTCACATTCGCCAGTACGTGGCTCAGAATCTGCTGTTTAGCGATAACGGCTTTGAATATGATGACGACGACTCCTTCCTGCAAGAAGGCATCGTTGACTCCGTCGGCGTGCTGGAGCTGGTGCTCTTCGTCGAAGAAACCTTCGGCGTGACCGTTGATGACCAGGAAATCACCCCCGACAACTTCGACTCGGTCAACAAACTCGCCAGCTACATCCGCAGCAAAATGAATGGCAGACGTTAGACGGTAGACGGGGATTGATTCCCTGATCCCTGATGCCCAGTTCCCCTTTCCTATCCCCGTCTACCGTCTAACGTCTACCGTCTACCGAAAAGGAGGTCCCTATGCTCGTCCAGGACTTTCTGCACCACAGCGCTCAACGACTGCCAGGTAAGGTGGCCCTCGTCTGCGACGGCCAGCGACTGACCTATGCCGAGATCGACGTAATGGCCAGCCGCCTGGCCAACGCACTGATCGAGCATGGCGTCCGGCGCGGCGACCGGGTAGCCATCTATCTCAACAACTCCATAGAAGCCGTGGTGAGCATCTTCGCCACACTCAAAGCTGGCGGCGTGTTCGTCGTCGTCAATCACACCACCAAGCGCGACAAGCTGACCTACATCCTCAACAACTGCCGCGCCACCGCCCTGCTCACCGAAGCGCGCAAAACCTCCCTGGTCCACCAGGTGATGGCCGACGTGCCATCACTCAAATTCAGCGTGCTCTGTGGCAAGCACGCCGCCCAGGCGGCCGCCGGGCGTGAACGCTGCCTGGATTTCGATACCCTTCAGGCCACTTACCCTGACCGCCGCCCCTCCCAAACCAACATAGACCTGGACCTGGCCTGCCTCATCTATACCTCCGGCAGCACCGGAGATCCCAAAGGGGTGATGAGCGACCACAGCAATGTGGTCTTCGCCGCCAGCTCTATCATCGAGTACCTGCAAAACGTGGAAGACGACATCGTAGTTAACGTGCTGCCTCTTTCCTTTGACTACGGTCTGTATCAACTGCTCATGGTCTTCAAATTCGGCGGCACCCTGGTCTTGGAACGTTCCTTCGCCTACCCGGCCGCCATCTTGAAGCAGATGGAAAAGGAGCGGGTGACCGGCCTTCCTGGTGTGCCCACTATCTTTGCCATCTTGCTTCAGATGGACCTGAGCCCCTACGACCTGTCCCGCCTGCGCTATCTGAGCAACACGGGTGCCGCCCTGCCGCCCAGCCATATCCAGGAGCTTCGGCACAAATTCCCTGGAGCTGCTGTCTATTCGATGTACGGCTTGACTGAGACCAAGCGCACCCTTTACCTGCCCCCGGATCAACTGGACCGGCGGCCCGGCTCGGTGGGCATCGCCATCCCCGGCACCGAGGTCTGGATTCAGGACGAGGAAGGTAACCGGCTGGGACCGGGCCAGATCGGCGAACTGGTCGCCCGGGGCCGGCACGTGATGCGCGGTTACTGGGAGAACCCAGAAGCCACCGCCGCACGCTATCGCCCCGGCCCCCTGCCCGGAGAACGCGTGTGTTACACCGGCGACCTTTTCCGCATGGACGAAGAAGGCTACATGTACTTCGTCGGTCGCAAAGACGACATCATCAAAAGCCGGGGCGAAAAGGTGGCTCCCAAAGAAGTAGAAA
>JAHELX010000494.1 GCA_024643945.1 Anaerolineales bacterium | reverse complement strand
TCGGTCAGGGGGCCGGCGTATCCCTTGACGACGCCACGCATCAGTGACTGAGCGACGGCGACCGGCGTGCGCAGTTCGTGAGTGGCGGAATAGATAAAGCGCGCCTTGCTGGTCTCCAGGGCCTTCAGCATTAACAGTTCACGGGTAGCCGCGATCGCCACCGCGCCCAGCTCGGCCAGCGGCATCAGCAGATTCACCTCTGCCTGGTCGAAATACCGGGGCGCTTTGGTGTAGACGTGGAGAGTGCCGACCGGACCGTCCGCGCCAACTAGCGGAACGCACAAGGCAGAACAGCAGCCTTCCGGCAACTCCATAGCCTGCTGGTTGGCCTGAGCGTCGGTGACCACCGCCGGCCTACCGGCCAGCGCTTCCCGATTCAGGAAGCTACGCTCCACCTCGAGGGACTCTTGCAGACCCCAAGCGGCAGGCAGTCCAGAGCTGGCTGCGCCCCTTAAGTAGGTGCCGGTTTTGTCCAAAAGGTAGACGGCTGCTGAGTCCGCCTGCAATACCGTTCGGGCTCTTTCGGCCAGACAGGCCAAGGTCTGGTCTAGTTCCATACTCTAATTTATGCTCCGGTTTTTCCCCCTTCCCTACGAAGGAAAAGTAGGGTGGGGTAGCCTTTTCAGGCTGCCCAGGCGGGCCCACGACTTTTCAGATGTGAAGTCAAGACTTCAGCCATCCCTTAACTTTGGCCACGAGCGTCTCTGGCTCGATCGGCTTGCCAATGAAATCCATGATGGACAAGTGCTGGTCGGTCGGAAAAGAGGACGCATATCGCGTGTTCTCGATGACCGAGACCATCACGATCGGCACATGTCGCAATTGAGGGTCGTCCGCAATCTCCTGGGTGGTGTGATACCCGTCCAGGGGGGTAGTCATCATCACATCCATTAACACCAGGTCTGGCAGACTGGCGCGCATCTTGGCCAGGGCCTCGGCTCCATTCGCCGCGGCTTCGACCCGATAGCCTTCGCCCTCCAGGACCATGCGGACGGCAAGAACGAAATCAGGGTCGTCGTCTACAACGAGAATCGTCTTGGGATTCATAGGTCCTCCTCTACCCTGCCTCCCACATGGTTAGCCTCCCCACGGCATTCCGGAGTATTCTTCAAATGCCTTGTCGTGGAGTTCCTTGAAGAACGCTTCGTGGGTGCGTTCCCACCCGGCCAGATGCTCCAGCACCTCTTTCGCCTCGCCCTCCATTCTTTGGGCCCACAGTTCGTAGAACTCGGCAAAATCGCGCTCGATCAGGTAGGCGGTGCGGAGAACGGGCAGATCGGGCACCATGGCTTCCAGCACCGTCTGATCCAGGAGCTCGGCTTCAGCCCGTTGTGCAAACACGCCTGTCTGGTCCAGTTCAGGGTTCACAGCGGCGCTGGGCTCCTCGCCTTTCTCCAGGGCGTCAAGCTGCTCCTGGATGTACTCGATGTGCAACTGTTCCTGGTGGGCCAGGTTTCTGAAGGCTTCTACCGCGGCGGCGTGACCCATGCGCCCGGCGTTTTCCTCGTAGAATCTCTTGCCCTCGTGCTCGCGCTGTAAAGCGTACTCGTAGATCGTGCGGATCTCCATTATACCACCTCTTTAGACTTTTTCAACTTTCACCGCACACACCTTGTACTCCGGGATCTTGGCCACGGGGTCCAGGGCGGCGATAGTCAATACATTGGCCGACGCTTCAGGAAAGGCGAAGTGGGAATACACCACGCCGGGCGGCACGCGGTCGGTCACCCATGCCAGGGCCTCGATGCTGCCGCGCCGCGACGTAACCCGCACGCGCTGGACGCCGGCACCCGGCAGGCTGCCAGTGTCCTCCGGGCTGCCCCGGATTCCCATGCGCGCCGCGTCCTCCGGATTCACTTCCACCAGCGCCTGGCTGTAGACCTCCATCAACCCCTTGGCGCGGCGGGTCATTTCGCCGCCATGCCAGTGGTACAACAGCCGGCCTGTCGTCAACAGCATGGGGTACTCGGCGTCAGGCAATTCGACCGGCGGGACGTGCTCGACGGGCGAGAACAAGCCCCGGCCGCGGGCAAACTGTCCCACGTGCAAGATGGGCGTGCCCGGATACGTTTCATCCTTGACCGGCCACTGCAACTGTTCGCCTCGCTCCAGGCGCTCGTGGTTGATGCCAGCGTAGCTGGGCGTCAGCGCGGCCAGCTCTGCCATAACCTGCGCTGTGTCCTCGTAGTCCCAGCCGGCGTATGTCCCACTTTCTACTTTCCTTTGGCCACCGGCTAACACGCGCTTGGCCAGGTCGGCGGTGACGCGCCAATCTTGCCTGGCCTCACCCAGCGGCTGGATGGCCTGGCGCACCATCTGTACGCGGCGCTCGGTGTTGGTGATGGTGCCTGTCTTCTCGGCAAAGCTCACCCCAGGCAAGAGCACGTCGGCGTAGGGCGACGTCTCGGTGGGGAAGATCTCTTGCAACAGGATGAAATCGCATGCTTCCAGGCAGTGACGAACGTGATTGCTGTCGGGGTCGCTCATCACCGGGTCTTCGGCCAGGATGTACAGAGCATTGATTTTGTCCTCGAGGATACCCGGGATCATCTCGGTAACGGTCATGCCGACTTTATCCGACATGGGTGCCCCCCAGGCTGCTTCAAACTTCCCCCGCGACTGCTCGCGGGTCACCGCCTGGTAGCCTGGGTAAACATTGGGCAGGCCGCCCACGTCACACGCCCCCTGCACGTTGTTCTGACCCCGCAGCGGGTTGACGCCGCCGCCGGGCAGCCCCATGTTGCCCAGCAACATCTGCAGGTTGGCCAGGTTCAGCACGTTGTTGACGCCTACAGTATGCTGGGTGATGCCCATGGCCCATATCACGGCCATGGGCTTGTTTGTGGCCAGGATCTCGGCTGCCTGATAAAGCTGTTCTGGCGACAGGCCGGTAATTTCGGACACTTTGTGTGGCGGATAGTCTTCGAGGACGGCTCTGAATTCTTCAAATCCTTCGGTGCGCTGAGCAATGAATTCTTGATCTTCCCAGCCCTTTTCGAGGATGATGTACATCAAGCCGTTGATCAAGGCGATGTCGCTGCCCGGCTTCAGTTGCAGGTGCAGGCTGGCAAACTCGGTTATGTCGATCTTGCGCGGGTCGGCCACTACCAGCTTCACCCGGCGCTTTAACACCGCCCGGCGGATCATGGTGCCAAACACCGGATGTTGCTCCGTCGTGTTCGACCCGATGATCAGTATTGAGGCCGCATAATCGGCGACATCGTGCATCGAATTCGACATCGCGCCCGAACCAAACGCTGTGGCCAGACCGGCCACGGTGCTGCTGTGTCAGAGACGGGCGCAGTGGTCGATGTTGTTGGTCCCGATCACCTGCCGCGCGAACTTGTTCATGAGGTAGTTCTCTTCGTTGGTGCACTTGGCTGAGGTCAATACTCCCACGCTGTCAGGGCCGTAGGTATCGCGCGCCTCGCGCAGCTTGCGCGCGGTGATGTCCAGCGCGGTATCCCAATCCGTCTCGACCCACTCGCCGCGGCCGTCCGGGCGAGGGGTGCCTTCCAGCAAATAGCGGCGCACCTTAGGCCTGAGCAGCCGGTCCGGATGATAGACGAAGTCGTAACCGTAGCGGCCTTTCACACACAGTGCCATGCCATTGACCGGTGCATCTGGGTTTGAGCTGACGCCGATGATCCGTCCATCTTTCAGGTCCAGGTCGAACTGGCAGCCCACGCCGCAATAAGTGCAGGTGGTGGTGACCTTGGTCACCTCGTCGGTGCGAGCCAGACCGTAGGACATCTTGTTGCTCAACGCCCCGGTGGGACAATAGGCCACACACTGGCCGCACGACTCGCAGCGCCCCTCAATCATCGTCGTGCCGGCCCCGGCGACGATCTCCTCGTCGAAGCCGCGAAAGGCCACGCCCCACACGTTCCGGCACTGAATCTCGGCACAGGCTAATACGCAGCGCCGGCAGAGAATGCATTTGTTAAAATCAACCCGGACGAAGGGGTTGGGGTCGCTGTTAACCACATAGCGCGTGCCGTTGCTTCCCCAGGTAGGTACGTTCACCTCGTATTCCCGGACTATGTCGTACAGCTCGCACGACCCGCTGGAGTCGCACACGAGGTCAGCCTGGGGATGGTTGGCCAGCATCAACTCCAATGTCTTGCGGCGCGAGTCGATCACGCGCTCGCTTTCGGTGCTGACCACCATTCCCTCAGACACCGGGAAGACGCATGCCGCCTGTAAAAGGCGCTCTTTCTCGACCTCGACCACACAGATACGGCAGTTACCGGTCGGCGTCAGGTCGCGGTGATAGCACAGGGTAGGAATGGGAATACCCGCAGCCCGCGCTGCTTGCAGAATGGTTTGACCCTCCTCGGCCTGAACCTTGCTGCCGTTGATCGTCAGGTTTACCAGCGTGCTTTTTTCATTCATTGGTCTGCCTCTCCCATCTGACATACTCCCAGCGGGCATTCGCCCCGCGCGTGGGCTTCGAATTCCTGGCGAAAGAGGGGAAGTGCCGACATGGCCGCCGTGGGTGCCGTCTGCCCCAATCCGCAGAAGGAACTATCCATCATCACCTGGCCCCAGTAGACCAACTCGTCCAGGTGTTGGGGCGTCCCCCGCCCGCTGGCCAGGTCATTCAGAATCTGGATGTAGCGCTCCGTGCCCACCCGGCAGGGCGTGCACTTGCCACACGACTCAGCGCGGAAGAAATTGGCCACTACGCGCAGGTAATCCACCATGCACGTGGTTGCGTCCAACAGCAGAATGCCTCCTGTGCCGAGCGCGGCCCCGGCCGCTCTGCACGAGGCAAAGTCCAGGGGCACATCCAGGAACTCCGGCCCGACGATAGACCCGGCCGCGCCAGCCAGGTGGCACGCCTTGAAGGGCGCCTCGCCCTGCATGCCGCCGGCCGGCCCTTCGATCACCTGGCGCAGCGTCATGTGGCCCAGCGGCATCTCCAGGCAGCCCTTGCGCTTCACCTGCCCCGAAACCGGATAGAGCTTGGTGCCGGACTCTTTTTCGGTGCCGACCTGGCGGTACCAGGCCGCACCGTTGGCGATGATCTCCGGCAAGTTGAACAGCGTCTCGACGTTATCAACGAGCGTCGGCTTGCCGAACAGTC
>JAHELX010000493.1 GCA_024643945.1 Anaerolineales bacterium | reverse complement strand
CTATGTCATCTGGATGAAGAGGTGCATCAGCGCCGCCCAGGTGCCGGGCGTCATATCCATTGACCAAGACGATAATCGTTGAGCTTAATCCTTCGTCGGCTAAGACCCGACGCCGGAAACTCTGACCGTAATGATCAGCCAGGTCATGCATCAGCATGCCGAGGGTGTCCGCAGGCTTAGCCCATTCCACCTCGTTCTCTCCGGTGAGTTCGCGAATTCTTGCGAAGTATCGTATCTTCATAACTCTATGCCAGAGATAGTTCCTGGAGTTTCTCCTGGCCAGGGATCCCGTCCCCATCCCAGCCGCGCAGGTTGTAATACTCTGGCAGCATTTGATCCAGTCTGTTCACCTTTCCCTTGGAGGGCCCAGTCTGGATAGGTTCTTTCAGCAAGCGCTGGGGTAGGGTGTCGTCTTTGGCAGTGAACCCGGCCTTGAGATTCCACAACCGTTCCAGGTTCCAGATGCGCTCTCCCACCTTGAGGAACTCCTCAGTGGAGTACGGCACTCCGGTGAGAGCGCTGAGCATTTCAGCCAGTTCATCCTGCCCAATTCCGAAGGTGGCGAAAAGGCAGGCACCTGAGGAGTCAAGGGCAGCAGTGAGGTTCTGGAAGGTGATGGCCAGCTCGGCTTTCCCCTGGGTGACGTGCTGGTCGACCTTGGTGGGATTGCCTAATACCTCCGATGCTATCGTATAGCCACGCACGTGGCACGCACCTCGATTGGAGGTGGCGTATTCGAGGCCGATCCCCTGGATTGCTCGTGGGTCGTAAGCCGCTGGTTCCTGCTTCTTGACAGACATGGAGTACTCAGGATGGCCGTAGCCTTCGGCCAGCCGGTAGGAACCCAGGGCCAGTTTATCTCCAAATCCCTGGCGCAACCCTGTCTTGCGCACCATCTCCACCATGGCCTCTGCGTTTCCAAAGTTCAGGGGGAGACCATCGGTATCTTCGAGGGTGAGGATACCAGCCTGGTACATATCCATGGCACAAGCGATGGTTACGCCCATGCTGATGGTATCCATGCCTAACTCGTTGCACAGGTAGTTGGCCTTGGTGATGGCATCCAGGTCGTCGATGCCGCACTCTGGGCCCAAAGCCCAGGAAGTCTCGTACTCTGGCCCCTCTCCCTCCCCCGCGTATTTGGGGTTGGTAACCCGGGTAAAGCGTCCGCAACTGATGCTGCAGGAGGTGCAGGCCTTGGGGCGGAGGAGGTATTTAGCCGACAGCGTCTCGCCGCCGACCTTATCCGCGTTGGGGAAGTGCGCGTCGCGGTGGTTGCAGGTGGGAAGACCGCCGACTTCATTGATGACGTTCATCAATACGTTGGTGCCGTAGGCCTTGAGCGCCTCGCCGCCGATTGGATGCGCCTGGATTCTTTGTTGGGCTTTCAAGACAGCCGATGCGAATGCTTCTCCATCAGCCACTTTTATTCTCCCCGTGCCCACTACGGCGATGGCTTTGAGATTCTTGGAGCCCATCACGGCACCCACCCCGCTCCGGCCGGCGGCCCGGTGCATTTCGTTCATCACGCAGGCGAACAGAACCATCTTCTCACCTGCCGGGCCGATGCAGGCCAACCGGGCGTCCTCATCCGTCTCGGCCTGGATCATCCTGGTGGTGTCGGGCACGCTCTGGCCCCAGATATGGCCGGCGTCGCGAATTTCAACCTGACCGTCCTCAATCCAGATATAGACGGGCTCCCTGGCTCGTCCCTCGACGATGAGCACGTCGTAGCCGGCCTGCTTCAACTCGGCGCCAAAGGTGCCGCCGCAGTTGGAAGCGGCAATCGCTCCCGTCAGCGGCCCCTTGGTGATCAAGTCGTAGCGTCCGGCGGAGGGAACGTGAGTGCCGGAGAAGGGCCCCGGGGCAAAGAGCAGCTTGTTGCCCGGACTCAGTGGGTCAACCCTGGGGTCAACTTCATCGTACATGATCTTGGTCCCCAGGCCGCGGGCACCGATATACATTTTGGCGTGTTGGGGATCGGTGGCCTCGCGGGTCACTCTTCTCTGGGTTAAATCTACTCGCAGAATTGTCCCTGTCCAGCCAAACATGTCCACCCTCCCTCCTGGAAGACTTCTTTATTCAGCGTTTTCAGTTTTCCGTGCGCTCTTGCGAGCTAGCTCATTATATCCCTCGAACGTGGTGCCCGTCTTTAAGTCCGACTTAAGCCAACCTTAATAGAAGCTTAAAATCGTGTGTCAGCCGTGAAATCAAAAAGGTGTACCAGAGTTCAACTCCGGCACACCTTTCTGAAAAGCCGTGGGGCAGGCCTCCCATCCTACTTTTGAGTTACGCTCTAAGATTTCATCATTCGCTCGCCGCCAATAAAATCGCCTGGGCGAAGTGCTCCGGCGTCACGCCGGGGGACTGGATTGCCTGCTTCCGGTAGACTTCCTGGATGTGCGCCACCAGCGAATCGCGTGTCAGGTCGAGTCCCAGTACTGCCTGCTCGAGGGAGCCCAGAGCCGAAGCAGGCAGCAACGTGAAATCGCCGGAAATGGCGAGGTCGTCAATCTGTCCCTCCCGGAGGCAGATCGTTACCCGGATGAGACCCCCTGGCGTCTTGAAGGCTGTCTCCATCACCCGTACATCCTCGTGAATCTTCACTCCCCCCTGGCGCAGCCCACCCTTCTGATACAGCCAATCTTCGGAGGTAAAGCGCGCGTCCATCTCGGCGGCCATGGCTTCCTCCTCGGGTCTCCATTCACCGGGCAGCAACTCGGCGTTGAGGGCCGCAGCACACTTTTCGAGATATAGTTCCTTGACCATCCGTCGTTCAGGCATAGGGGCGAGTTGCTCACCGATTGTGGTCATATACTGCTCCAGGCTCTCGAAGATTTTGTCGCGCATCTTCTCTGAGGACACCTTCAACACGCGCGCCATGATCGCCTTGTCGAAGCTGAACATCAGGCTGCCGACCACTACTTCGGCCAGGCCCATCTGCGCCGCGCCGGTCCCGCCGATCTTTTTGCCGTCTACATGAATGTCGTTGATGGGCCGGTGATAGGCGTTGATTCCCAGGGCCTGGTACGTTGCCACCAGTGGCCGGATGTAAAGTTCGAAACGTTCCTCCAGGGCTTGGGGCAGGTGGCCGGGGTGGAAAATCCATTGCGTGAAAACCTGACCATGATCCAGATAGACGGCGCCACCCCCCACCTCGCGGCGCAGGACTGGCAACCCCAGGGCCCGGCAGTAGGCCAGATCCACCTCTTTCTCCACGT
Source organism: Anaerolineales bacterium (assembly GCA_024643945.1). The sequence goes on along the minus strand of JAHELX010000493.1, from coordinate 1,878 downwards.
CCTGGTGGTAGCCGACGCATACGTAGGGCTGGTCGGGGCTGACGAGGATGATCGTGTCGGGCGTGTCCTCGGTCATCGCGCAGGCCGCCGCATGGTAGACGGTTTGAGAGCGGACCGCGGAAACACTGCCCAGGTTCAGCACGCGTATTTTTCTCATCAGTTACCTTCCAGCCTCAGGTATGCGCCGGCCTGATCGTGAATGTTTCGAGTTCACATAATCTCGACCGTCCCCGCACTGCCGTCAATGCGCAGTTGCTGGCCGGTGCGGAAGATTTTAGTTGCGCCTTCAATGCGTAGCACGGCTGGGATACCATACTCGCGTGCCACCACCGCCCCATGGGAGAGCAGCCCGCCCTCCTCGATGACGACACCTCCCGCCAGGTTGAAGAGAGGTGTCCAGCCGGGGTTGGTATAGCGGGCGACCAGGATTTCGCCGCGCTGCAAGGCGCGCGCTTCCTCCAGTGTCTCGACCACGCGAGCGATGCCTTCCACCCGCCCGCTGCTGCATGGGATGCCCTCGAACACGCGCTGGCCGGGCCGGACGGCCGGCTTCCGCATGCTGGCTCCCACGCCGATGACGCCAGGGGGTTCAAAGTTGCGGTAGCAGGTCTTCAAACGCAGGTAACTTCCTACCTGGTCCCGCGGGCCGTTGGCTGGTGTTTCTCCATCGAGGACGTCCCGGATGGCCGGCCAGCGTAGTAAGAAGATGTGATCCGGCTCGTCGAGGACCCCCTGTGCGGCCCAGCGCCGCCCCAACTCCTTGTAGAAGCGACGGCACTGGTAAAAAGCGCGCGAAGCGATGACCCGTGTCTCTTCTCGCCACCAGACGTAACGCCGGACCAGGCGCAACTGCTTAATGAACGATCGCCGGCCAAAGGGCCACAGGCGCCGCCAACTCCGCGACAGAATCTCCAGCACCCGCCGCTCAGTCGCCCGGCGTACCTGCCGCTGAGTTTCCAGGCGACGTGCCGGGTCCAGTGACTCGTCGGCGCCGGTATAGGCTTGCAACGTGGAAAGGACGAAGCTGGGATCCTCGTCCCAACGGGGCTGACCGAGGTCTTCGTCTATGGAAGCCATGTAATGATAGCGCGCCAGGTAATCATGCACCCGTGCCCAAAAGACACGCCCAGCCTCGGTGGCCTGCAGGCGTCTGGGGATGTCATCTGGATCGCCCTGGGTGACGGCATCAGCAACCTGAGAATCCCGCAGGACAGCCCGGGCCAGTTCCCACAATTCCAGCGTGGGTTGGGCGGTGCGCACATCGCTCAGGCCGGTGATCAGGTCGCCCTCGGCAACGTGCTGGTCGCGCGGCAGTGTCGCGTTCAGACGGCGGACCATCGGCTCGAAGTCGTCTTGCGCCTGGGTAGAAAGCATACTGACCCGGATGGCAGTACTGTTGGCTTCCCAATGCAGTTCAGCCATCTGGCGGCAGTAATCAGCCAATTCCTCATCCGACAGGGAAGCCGGGTCTACGGCGGCCAGTGCTGGCTCAATTTGGTTCAAAAAGCGATCCCGATAGACACGCCCGTCGCGCCACTCCTTTTTGAACCGGTCGTTGAGGGCAAACAGAATGGGCAACGCGCGCAGGATGGTCCGGGGTGACCAGGGAGTAGTCAGCCCATCCCCCTCGTACGTGGGCTCAATGCCCATCGTCTGGTCGAGGACGCGCTCTTTAAAGCCAGGGACCAGGGCCGCAAACTGCTTGGTCACGCCCACGTTCCAGTAGCCCCGGCCAAAGAAGGGCCGGCCCCAAACGGTGCCGGGCGGAGCCTCGCCCATTTTAATATCGCGGAAGAACTCACTGAGAGCCCGTCCATAGTCGTGCTCCAGGCTTAGCGACAGGGCCAGGGGGCTGGCGAAGCCGGGCAACACCTCGCG
>JAHELX010000492.1 GCA_024643945.1 Anaerolineales bacterium | reverse complement strand
TAAGGTTGATGATGTCATCCAGGTCAAGCTGACACTCATTGCGCCCAACGACCTGCATTACGTGGTCGTCGAGGATCCATTCCCGGCCGGCACGGAGGGTATCGACACCAGCCTGGCCACTACCAGTGTGGTCGGCCAGCCGCCCGTGTTGATCCGTACCGACATCCGTAATCCGTGGAGTGGTGGCTACGGCTGGTGGTACTTCTCCCACAGCGAGCTGCGAGATGAAAAGGCCGTCTTGTTTGCCACCTACCTGCCTAAGGGCACTTACGAATACACTTACTCCATCCGTGCTTATCTTCCCGGCGACTTTCGAGTCATCCCTACCCACGCCGAAGAGATGTACTTCCCGGACGTTTTCGGCCGGAGCGATGGAGGAGTATTCAAGATCGTCGAGGGAGTTAGCAAATAGCATACTCCAACTGGGAGCAAGCTGAGACCTGATATGAAAGCAATTCAAGTCAATCAACTGGTAAGAAAGTTTGGCGATTTTACCGCCGTCGACCATGTGACGTTTGAGGTCGACGAGGGCGAGATCTTCGGCTTCTTGGGCCCGAATGGTGCTGGCAAGACCACGACCATCAATATGCTCTGTACCTTGCTGCGGCCCACGTCCGGGAGCGCCACCGTGAACGGCTACGACATCATGACCCAGCCGGGCGCCGTGCGCCAGTCTATCGGCATGATCTTTGCCGATCCCAGCCTGGACGAGCGGCTGACCGGGCAGGAGAACCTGATGTTTCACGCCATGTTGTACGACGTGCCCCGCGCTGTGTTCAAGAAACGCGTTGCGGAAGTGCTGGAAATGGTGGAGATGGTCGACAAGGCCGGCGAACTGGTCCGCAACTACTCGACCGGGATGAAGCGGCGATTGGAAATCGCCCGCGGCCTTCTGCACCACCCGGAAGTGCTCTTCCTCGACGAGCCGACCATCGGCCTCGATCCGCAGACCCGCCGGCATATCTGGGACTACCTGTTCAACTTGCGCGCGCGCGAGGGGGTCACCATGTTCATGACCACCCATTACATGGACGAGGCCGAGAACTGCGACCACGTGGCCGTGATTGACCACGGCCAGATCGTGGCTCTCGATACGCCAGAGGCACTCAAGGAACTCGTGGGGGGAGACATCGTGACGGCGCGGACGACGGATAACAAGCTGGCGGCCGAGAAACTGGAAGCCGCTTACGGCGTACAGTCGCGGCTCGGCCCCGACGACCAACTCATCATCGAAACCAAACGGGGTGATCAGTTCATCCCGCAAATGATGGTCATTCTCACAGGCAGCGGGACGCAGGTAACGGTACAAAGCATCAATCTGCGCCGGCCGACGCTGGAGGATGTGTTCATCAAACTGACCGGCCGGGCCATCCGCGAGGAAGAAGCGAGCCCGGTAGAGCAGATGCGATTGCGGCGCCGGGCGCGCGGCCGTTGAGGAGGACAAACCATGGATGAAATACGGCGTAATGTCAAAGGCGCCTACGTGATCTGGTACCGGGATGTGCTCCGCTTCCTGCGCGATCGGATGCGGATCGTCTCTTCACTCGCACAGCCGCTGCTGTTCCTGTTCGTCTTCGGCGGCGGGCTGGCGCCAGCCATGTCTGGCCTGGGCGCGGGCAGTCTGAACTTCACCGAGTTTATGTTCCCGGGCATCCTGGGCATGGCGGTGCTGTTCACCTCGATCTTCTCCGCCGTGTCTATCGTATGGGACCGAGAGTTTGGGTTTTTGAAAGAAGTTATGGTTGCGCCAGTCTCACGCACAGCAGTGGCATTGGGCAAGGTGGCTGGAGGCAGTACCGTGGCGATGTTGCAGGGGCTGATCGTCCTGATTCTTGCGCCGTTCATTGGCATCGGGTTGACCTGGGATCAGATCCTGATCCTGGTGGGGTTGATGCTGCTGCTGGCAGCGGTGATGACGTCGTTCGGCATCCTGATCGCCGCTCGCCAGCAGACCATGGAAGGATTTCAGATGATCATGCAGTTTCTGGTTCTGCCGATGTTCTTCCTTTCCGGCGCTTTCTTTCCCCTACACGGTGTGCCGTTGTGGATGCAATGGCTGGCCGATATCAATCCTGTCACCTACGGGGTAGATCCCTTGCGCCAGGTGGCATTGCGCGCCAGCGTTCCGGTGCAGCTCCTGGATACCCTGCGCCTGCATCCCATCGCCATAGACGTAGCGGTCATGGTGGTCTTCGGATTGGTCTTTATCATTCCGGCCGTGTGGCTGTTCAGCAAGACTGAGTAGGGATTGTCCAGATTGCGAGAGACGTAGGGGCGAGGTTACCTCGCCCCTACGTCTAAATGTGGCAGGCACTCGCAGGCTACCTATTCGACGCTAAAGACTACAGCCCTTGGCAGTGACTGAGCTTAAGGAGAACTTAAGGTTCTCTTTAGTCTATCTTAAGGACAAGTGTATTCTTCTTGGAGTATCCTTTTTGTAGAGGGCTGTTTGAAACTAAATATCGTGAAATGTTTCACGATATTAGCCGGATAGAAGGAGTGCTCCTGGTGCCCTGTTAAGTCTAAGCCGAAGAACATCACCCTCTTTTCCCCGGCCGATGTCATTGCTGAGGATGCTGGCGAGCGAATCGTCAAGGAATTCCTGCAGATGGCCGGACAGATGGGCTTCGGCTACAAGAAGGACACTCCAGATATCAAGCGTATCACCGCCGAAGGCATCGAGTTCACCAACGGCGAGAGTCTGGAAGCAGAGTTAAAAATCGTCTTCCCGGACTGGCAACCCCATGAATTTATGAAAGGCCTGCCTATCGTGGATGAGGTCGGCTTCGTGGTAACGGACCTGACCATGCGCAACCCGGATTACCCCAATATACTCGCCGCAGGCGATTGCGCCGCGGTGACCGTACCCAAGCTTGGTGCGCTCGGACACAAGCAGGCGGAAATTGTAGCCAAACAGATACTACGCGCTTAAATTGGGCTTCAAGGAGATGTATTTCAGAACCGGCGGCAAGCCGCCGTCTTGGGGTATCCCGGTCACGGAACTGGTGGCAGAAGGCCTGGCTTAATCCTTCGCGCAGGGGGCCGTCCACTCCCTGTGGCCCCTCGCGGTGTTGTTCGACCCCTGGGGCGGAAGGTTTATAGACACCGAGATACAGGTCTTGCGCCTGGCGCGGCATGGCTTAAGATGGATATCCTGGCCAGCTGCCGCTGTCGCATCCGTAACGCAAGGAGGTTGATATGAAACGGTCACTGGTCGGCATCGCAGCACTCTCTCTAACGTTCCTGGTCTTCCCGTTGATGGTGCCTCTGGCTGGCCCTGGAGGTCTGCTCGGGTTTCTGTTTGAAAAGATAGAGCCCAGTCTGGATCTGGCCAGATCATTATGGGCCGCAGGTGCTGTTCTTTTCCTGCTTGCACTCTTGGTCCTGGCCCGGCTCGCTCCCCGGCAGCACGAGAATTACCGGACACTTCTCAAAGAGCAATCAAAAAGAAAGGTGGGGAGAAGATGAAGGGTTGGACCCGAGAGATTGTGGACCCGGGAGCGCGCAAGTGGGAGGAGATGTACCGTAACCGCTTTCAACATGACAAGCGGGTGCGTACTACCCACGGCGTCAACTGTACCGGAGGCTGTAGTTGGGAAGTCTTCGTCAAGGATGGGATTGTCACCTGGGAACTGCAGGCTACCGACTATCCCCGGCTGGAAGGGGATCTGCCGCCTTACGAGCCGCGAGGCTGCCCGCGCGGGATCAGCTTCTCCTGGTACCTCTACAGCCCTCTCCGGGTCAAGCATCCCTACGCTCGTGGAGTCTTGATCGACCTGTGGCGCGCAGCCAGGAAGATGCAGCAAGACCCGGTGGCAGCCTGGGCCTCCATCGTGAACGATCCAGAAAAGCGCCAGCGTTACCAGCAGGCCCGAGGCAAGGGCGGATTCAGGCGCATCCCATGGGACGAGGCTTTGGAGATAGTCGCCGCGTCGGTGATTCACACCATCAAGACGTATGGGCCGGATCGGGTGATCGGCTTCTCACCCATCCCCGCCATGTCTCAGGTGAGCTATGCCTCTGGCAGCCGCTTCCTCTCGCTTCTCGGAGGGGTGGTGATGAGCTTCTATGACTGGTACGCTGACCTGCCCCCGGCAAGTCCCGAGGTCTGGGGGGAACAGACTGACGTGCACGAGTCGGCCGACTGGTACAACGCCCGCTTCATCGCCTCGGTGGGCTCCAACGTCAGCCAGACCCGCACCCCAGACGCGCACTTCCTGACCGAGGTGCGTTACGCCGGGGCCAAGCTCGTGGTCTTTTCGCCGGAGTTCTCCCAGACCGCCAAGGAGGCCGACTGGTGGATTCCCGTCCACCCCGGCCAGGACGGGGCCTTCTGGTTGGCCGTGGACCACGTGATCCTCAAGGAGTTCTACGTCGAGCGCCAGGTGTCTCACTTCGTGCCTTATCTGAAGCGCTACACGGACATGCCCTTCCTGGTGGAGATCAAGGATCGCAGGCCCTCCCATTACCTGCGGGCGAACCGCCTCACCGGGTACGAAGGCGTGGAGAACGGTGAGTGGAAGCTTTTGGTCTGGGATGAGGTTGCGGACCGACCTCGTATGCCTCATGGCACGCTCGGCTATCGTTGGGCTGACAAAGACAAGGGCAAGTGGAACCTGGAACTCAAAGAAGGCGAGACCGGGGAGGAGATCAACCCTGAACTTTCCTTCCGTGAGCTCCATGATGCGGTGATCCAGCTTGAGCTCGATGACTTCGCCGAAGGGCGCGTTCTGCGGCGTGGCGTGCCGGTGCGCTATGTGGAGACCCGGGAGGGGCGTGTCGTGGTCACCACCGTCTTTGACCTCGTGATGGCTCAGTTCGGTGTGGACCGGGGACTCCCGGGTGAATACGGTGCAGGCGATGATGACGAGGACGCCCCTTATACTCCGGCCTGGCAGGAGAAGTACACCGGCGTCCACCGTGAGACCCTGGTCCGCTTCGCCCGGCAATGGGCTCAAAACGCCGAGAAGACTGGGGGTAGAAATCTGATCATCATCGGGGCTGGCGTCAATCATTGGTACCACACCAACTTGATCTACCGTGCCGCAATCGCCGCCCTGATACTTACTGGGAGCGTAGGGGTAAATGGGGGTGGGCTGGC
>JAHELX010000041.1:16431-19727 GCA_024643945.1 Anaerolineales bacterium | reverse complement strand
TGGCATGAAGTAAGGATAGTAGCCATCGCGCATGGCCTCTTTGGCTCGAGTGAATTCATAGCATTTGTCGAAGAGATTCATCGGTTGCCTCCCCAAGCGAGTGTGGTGTTTAGAGGTAGTTCGACTTCTGTGATCGTGGCTATAAGTATAAGAATAGCCCTCTTTTGCCTGGAAGTCAAACCATATCGACAGGCAGGTGCGTTCGGATTTCGGGGCGAACCCTCCTAAAGGTTTTGACTGAGCAACCTGCCCCGTGGGGGGGCTTTCCCGAGCGAAGCCCCCCTGTGGGGCTGTGCAGCCCCGTGGGGGGGCTTTCCCCTGTGCAGGGGACCATTGGGCGCTCGGGACCATTGGGCGCTCCGGGAGGGTGTGTCGCCCCCAAAAATGAACGCACCCCGATAGGCAGGGTGAGGATTATAACACGAACCGCCAGCCCCAATAGGGGCTGGCGGTTCGTACGTAGATCCCCCCGCCGTGCCGTGTGTCGGTACCAGCATTTTTGAACCTGCTTGCGCAGGTGGGGGCCTATCTGGCCGGTTCTGCCTTGCCCTATTGCAGGCTACCGCATCCCCTCTCCACGAACACGGCCCCCGAAAAACTAGTGTTGGCTCAAAACGCGTGGCGCATCACGTACACGGCAGGGTACATCCTTATCCTAGCACAAAAGATTCAAATTGACAAACTTCGATTGAACCTTAGGGCGGTGTGAATCATGGGGCACCCCACGACTATTCTGTCTCAACCCCTATCTCTCGGGGCACAGCCACCGAGATGGCCGGCGATGGCTGCGCCTTGCGGAAGATCAGCCCTTCCTGGTCGGCATCTACCACCACCCTATCACCCATCTTGAACTCGCCGCGCAGCAGCTTCACCGACAGCGGACTCTCCACGCGCTTTTGCAGAGTGCGTCGCAATGGGCGCGCACCGAACTGCGGGTCGTAACCCTCGCTGGCAAGCCATTCACGAGCGGCATCAGTCAACTCGATGCTGATACCATGATCGGCCAGCCGCCCGGCAATCTCTTTAATCTGCAAGTCCACGATTTCTTTTACCTGATCTTTGGTCAGACTGTGGAAGATGATAATTTCATCGATGCGGTTGAGAAACTCAGGGCGGAAGGTCCGCTTCAGAGTATCCTGGATATCGGTGCGCAGCTTACGATCATCGATGGTACCTTCGTCACCATCACGGCGGAATCCAATGGTGCCTCCCTTAGCCCCAAATTCGGTGCCGACGTTGCTGGTCATGATGACGACCGTATTGCTGAAATCCACGATATGGCCCTGTCCGTCAGTCAGCCGGCCGTCTTCCAGGATCTGGAGCAACGCATTCCATACATCGGGGTGAGCCTTCTCGATTTCGTCGAAGAGGACGACCTGATACGGGCGGCGGCGAACGGCCTCAGTAAGTTGGCCACCCTCGTCATACCCCACGTAACCCGGCGGTGCACCAAAGAGCCGGCTAACCGTGTGACCTTCGCGATATTCGCTCATATCCACGCGCAGCAACGCGTCCACGTCGTCGAAGAGGAACCAGGCCAGGCTCTTGGCCAGTTCGGTTTTGCCTACACCGCTGGAGCCAAGGAACAAGAAACTGCCGGTCGGGCGTCTCGGGTCCTTGAGGCCAGAGCGGGCGCGCCGGATGGCGTCGGCGACAGCGCGGATAGCTTCGTCCTGGCCTATAATACGCTCATGGAGCTTCTCCTCCATTTGCAGCAACTTTTCGGCCTCGGTCTGCATCATATCGCGTAGGGGGATGCCGGTCCAACCGGCGACTACTTCGGCGATATCGCTCACCTCGACTACCTCATCCAGGTTTTTCTCCTGCCGCCAGGCGTCGCGCTGCGCCTGGAACTCATCTTCGAGGCGCAGGCGTTCTGCCTTCATCTGGGCTGCTCGCTCGTAATCCCGCTGTTGCCAGGCGGATTCCTCTTCCGTTTGAAGTTGAGTCAGCCGCTTCTTCCTCTCCTTCAACTCCTCCGGCATTGAGTAGATGGCGACACGCAATTTGCTGGCTGCCTCGTCAATCGCGTCAATGGCCTTATCAGGCAGGTGGCGGTCGGTAACGTAACGTTGGCTCAACCGGGCGGCCGCCTGCAGCGCCTGGTCGGTAAACTTGACGTTGTGGTGCGCTTCGTAGCGATCACGTAGCCCTTGCAGCATCTCGATAGTTTCTTCTACCGTCGGCTCATCTACGAAGACAGGGGCGAAGCGTCGTTCCAGCGCGGAATCGCGTTCGATGTATTGCCGGTACTCGTCGAGGGTGGTGGCGCCAACACACTGCAGTTCGCCTCGCGCCAGGGCGGGCTTCATCATGTTGCTGGCATCTACTGCGCCCTGGGCAGCGCCGGCCCCGACGACGGTATGCAGCTCGTCAATGAAGAGGATGATCTCACCCTGTGCCCGCTGAATCTCCTCGATAGCGGTCTTGAGGCGTTCCTCGAATTCGCCCCGGAAGCGTGTGCCAGCGATCATCGCGCCCAGGTCCAGACTGACGACACGCTTACCCATCAGGATTTCGGGCACGTCGTCGTCGGCGATCTTTTGAGCCAATCCCTCAACAATGGCCGTTTTGCCCACGCCCGCCTCACCGATGAGTACCGGGTTGTTTTTGGTGCGCCGGCTAAGCACCTGAATAACGCGTAAAATTTCATCGTCCCGCCCGATGACCGGATCGAGTTTACCCTCGCGGGCCAGTTGGGTCAGGTCGCGGCTGTATTTCTCCAGGGTACGATAGCGGCTCTCGGCCTGTGGGCTGGTGACCCGCTGCCCACCTCGAATCTCCTTGATCGCATCAAGTACGCGGTCGCGGGTGACCCCCACCTCTTGCAGAATGCGCGCAGTGGGAGTGCCCCGTTCGCTACAAATAGCCAGGAAGATGTGCTCGGTAGATATGTATTCGTCGTTAAGCTTATTGGCCTCTTCATTAGAGAGGTCAAGTACCCGCTTGAGGCGAGGCGTGATGTAAACTTGCCCCACGGCCATCGGCCCCATCTCCGGCATACGTGTTGTGGGACTGCTCTCGAGTACGCTCTCTACCCGCTCCCGTACCAAGTCAGGGTCTACGCCCAACGATTCGAGAATCTGGGGAATAAGCCCATCAGTTTGCTCCAACAACGCCAGGAGGAGATGCTCGGTATCGGCCTGGCTGTGATGGTAACGTTGCAATATTTCGTAAGCCCGCATAGCAGCATCTTGGGCTCGTTCGGTAAATCTATCAAATCGCATCATGATTCAGTCACCTCTGTTCTACTCTGTCCTATTCGTTGTGCCCTTTCTCGGCGAGGTTATTGGCAT
>JAHELX010000041.1:0-16331 GCA_024643945.1 Anaerolineales bacterium | reverse complement strand
CTCTAAGATTATTATATCACAACCCGCACATAAAGGGTAAGCATACGAAACAGGCATAGACGACCACCTTCCCTATCATCTCCATCCCGCAACCCGAGCGGCGGAGCAGGAAATGGACTGCCATCGCCAATGCATGGCCATCCGTTTATCCGCTGGCATCCGCTGCTTCTATCTGCTGCCCCCTCTTTTGTCAAGTAGTGGGCCTTCAAGTATAATTTATTGTTGGATATTGAATATGGGAGACATAGCTGTGTTGAAAGGTGGAAAACTGAAGGAAAGCCTGGCGCGAACGCGAGGCTCTTTTTTCGGACAAATCGCAGGCCTCTTTGGAGCCAACGACATTAGCGACGAGCTATGGGATGACTTGGAAGCTTTGCTGATCCAGGCCGACGTAGGGGTGGATACCACCCTTTCGCTGATAGAGACGGTGAAGGGCCGGGTTGCCCGCGAAGGGATCATAAAGGCATACGATGCACAGCGCATCCTCAAAGAAGAGATGGTAGCGTTGCTCAACGCCAATGGAGATCAACCAGGCCCGCCTCCGACTCTCGAGCGGAAACGCCTCTTGACGGTAGTGCTTGTGGTCGGCGTGAATGGATCGGGCAAGACGACCACCATTGCCAAGCTGGCTCATTATTATCAAAAGCGAGGGCAGCGAGTGGCGTTGGCAGCCGCCGACACATTCCGCGCGGCGGCTATTGATCAACTCAAGGTATGGGGTGAGCGAGCGGGGGTGACGGTCATCGCTCACCAGCCCGGCGCAGACCCAGGCGCAGTTGTCTTCGATGCCATCAAGAGCAGCCAGGCGCGAGGCACGACGATGATTATCATAGATACCGCCGGCCGCTTGCACACCAAGTACAACTTAATGAAAGAATTGGAAAAGATCCGAGGTATTGCAGCCAAGCAGGTTCATCAAGCGCCGCACGAGACGTTGCTGGTGCTGGACGCTACTACCGGCCAAAATGCTTTGAATCAAGCTCGACATTTTAAGGAAAGTGTTGATATAACCGGTGTGGTACTGGCCAAGTTAGACGGCACGGCCAAGGGAGGTGTTGTCTTTGCCATTGCCAAAGAGCTGGGCGTGCCCGTCCTCTTTGTAGGCACTGGCGAAAAGATAGACGACCTGACAGAATTCGATCCCCAGGCTTTTGTGGATGGCCTGTTTGAGTCGTAGCTATTATCGTAAGGCTAAGGACGAAAGAGGAAGGAACCGCCATTCGTCATTCGCCCTCCGTCCTTTGCCGCCATAAGGAGGTTAATTGAAATGGAAGAACTACACAGACGACTGACCGATCTGAACCAGCGGATCGGTGAAATCCTGGTGCGTCTTTGACATAGCCGGGAGAGAGAAAGAGATTGAAAAACTTGAAAAAAAGTCCGCTGCCCCTGACTTTTGGGATGGTCAGACCAAGGCGCAGGCAGAGATGCGCCGACTGTCGAAGCTGCGAGACGAAGTAACGACCTGGCGTGCCCTGAGTCGCCGGGTGACCGATGCCCTCGATCTGGTCACCCTGGCGGAATCAGAAGAGGATGAGTCCATAACCAGTGAGTTGGAGGTCGAGGTAGAGGCAATTGAGGCCAAATTAGAAAAGCTGGAATTCCGGCTTCGTCTGTCGGGCCAGCACGACCGCGATGACGCGCTTCTATCTGTCCATGCAGGAGCTGGCGGCACGGAAAGCCAGGACTGGGCGCAAATGCTGCTCCGGATGTATCTACGCTGGGCCGAAGCCAACGGCTACCAGACCGAAATCCTGGACTCGACGGCAGGCGAAGAAGCCGGCATCAAGAGTGTGACAGCAGTGGTTCAGGGAGCATGGGCCTACGGCTACCTCAAGACGGAGCGAGGCGTGCACCGGCTGGTGCGGCTGTCACCCTTCGACGCGGCGCATCGGCGGCACACCTCTTTTGCCCTGGTAGAGGTGATGCCCGACATTGAGGATGACATTGAGGTCAATATCAACCCCGACGATCTCAGGATAGATGTCTACAAATCATCGGGGGCTGGCGGACAGCATGTGCAGAAGAACGCTACCGCCATCCGCATTATTCATGAGCCGACGGGTACCGTCGTTACTTGTCAGAATGAACGCTCGCAAACGCAAAACCGCGAAATGGCCATGCGTATCCTGAGGGGTCGCCTCTATGAGCTAGAGCGGCAAAAGCGAGAGGAGGAGCAAGCTCGCCTCAAGGGAGAGCACGTTGATGCAGGCTGGGGCAACCAAATACGGTCTTACGTGTTACACCCCTACAAGATGGTAAAAGACCATCGAACCGGCTATGAGGTTGGCAATGCTGAGGCAGTGCTCGACGGGCGACTGGATGATTTTATCGAGGCCTACTTGAGGCAAACGGTGGGGCAGAAAGAGATAGAAAGTGGGAGATAATTGAATCGACTATATTCCCTCAGTCTCCATGTCTTCTTTGAAAGTGGGCAGTGCAAACGAAAAGGTACTGCCCACATTTAGTTCACTCTGAACCCAGATACGCCCGCCGAGTTTTTCCACAATCGAGCGGGTGATGGCTAATCCCAGGCCGGTCCCCTTAATGCCGGCCATCTCAGGTCGCTGTACGCGGTAGAACTTGTCAAAGATATGCGGTTGGTCAGCCGTGGGGATGCCTATCCCAGTATCTTGGACGGAGACCAGCATCTCGTCGTGATTGCAACTGGCAGTGACGGTTATCCGTCCGCCTGCGGGCGTGTATTTAATGGCGTTGCCAATCAGGTTCGACAATACCTGCCGCAGGCGCCGGGCATTACCTAACACGGGTGGCAGGTTCACACTGGCCTTGACATCAATCCGGAGTTTTTTGTCCTGGATTTGCTCCTCAAGCTGGTTCACGATCTGAGTTACAAGCGGGACGATGGCACAAGGTTCCGTCTCCATATCAATACCGGCTTCAATGCGAGCCGCATCCAGCAAATCATCTATCAACTCGGTCATCGCGCCCACCCGATGTTCGATGGTCTGCAGAAATTCCCGTTGATCTTTGTTCACCTCACCCGCTTGAGAGACCAGGTGCGTGGCGATGAGAATGCCCGACAGGGGAGAGCGCAGATCGTGAGAGACGGCATTGATGAAATCTGTCTTCATCTGATCCAGTTCTTTTAGATATGTGACGTCTTGCATGGCTGCCACCCAGCCAGCGATTTGCTCGTCACCGCCGGTTATAGGGGATAAGCTGGCATAGAGGGTACGGCCATCTGGCAGCGGCACTTCGCCAAAAGTGGCCTGGTGTCGCCGAGCTTTACCAAACAGATCTAGCAGAGCCTCATTGTGAACGACCTCTGACAACTGGTGATTCTCCCACTTTTTGCCCTCTTCGAAGACTTCGCGGGCAGCCGGGTTAGCCAGGACAATGCGACCCGCGCGATCTACAACGATGATCATATCGGTGGTGCTCGAGAGAAAAGCCGACAGGCGAGCACGTTCTCTCTCTATTTCACGGAAGAGCCGCGCATTCTCAATGGCAGCCGCTATTTGCGACACCACCAACGAGAAGACGCGCAAGGCATCGCCCGCGAAATCTTCTGTTTTGCTTGAGGCCAGGTAAGCCACCCCGGCCGGCCCCAGACGAGTGAGGATGGGCAATGTCAGTGTGGCGACCGGTGCCCAGTCTTCAGGCATTGGTTTTTGCCCGGCGATCACATTGCGGCGCACAAGGGACAGCCCATCGGCTTCGATCAACGGGACCAGGGTGCTGCTCATCTCTTCGATGATCTCGTTGAGAAACGACTCTTCGGCGGTGAAGGGAAGGTTAATGCCCCAATGTCCCCCATCCTCGTCCAGCATAAGCAAAGCGTGAATATCACCTGGAACCAGGTGGGGTACAAAGGCCAGGGCCACACTCAGGATGCGTTCAGTGTCAGTGGTCGCGACCAGGCGTTCTCCCATCCGATTCAGCGTCTGCAACTCTGCCGTGCGCCGTTCCATCAGATCAAAGAGACGTGCTTTCTCAATGGCCACAGCCAGTTGAGGCGCAATTTGTTCTAAGGTCTGCAGATCAGCCAAGGTATATGTATGAGGTTGGGCGCTGGCCAGGTTGATGACCCCGCGTACCCTTTGTTGAGCTACCAGGGGCACGCTGACTATCTGGTGCATAGCGGCGTTGGAGTCAAAGCATACACCAAGTCTTTGGTTCTCTTTCCTCGCCAGGTCTAACAGCCGCGCCTCGTTGTGCTGAACAATCCACTCCAGCCCAGAGCCTTCGAAGGGGATGGTCTTGGAATTCCGGCCACCGCGCCCGGTTTGCCCGGTAAGGTTGTAAACCTGCAAGTGGCGGCTGTTATCGTCGAGAAGGCACACGTTGGCGTAGTCAAAAGGAACAAGCTTGTGCAAATAGGCCGCAATAGCTTGACCAGCTTCGGGTAGACTCAGGCTGGCGTTAATGGCAGTGGTGATGTCGCTGATAATGGCAGTGCGCTCAGCTCGTTCTTGCGCCTCCTGGTAAAGACTAGCGTTTTGTAGGGCGACAGCCAACGAAGCGCACATCGAGGTCAAAAGTTCCTGGTCATCGAGTGTGAAATAACCTTGTCGTTTGTTGATCACTTCCAGGGCGCCGATTGACCTCCCCTGAACAATCAGCGGCGCACATAACACGGATTTGGTTTTGAATCCGATGGCTTCGTCGATCTTGCTGTAGAAACGGGGATCAGTGCTTACGTCATTGACGAGGGCCAGCCGGCGATGGGCGACCACCCAACCAGCGATGCCCTGGCCCGGTTGGAGCCGAAACGCAGTGACGCTTTTGTTCTCACCCCGCAGGGTGATCTTGAAATACAGCTCTTGCGTTTGTTCGTCTACCAGGAGTAAGGAACCAGCCTCAACGTCGAGAATCTCGTTGATGCCGGCCATCGTGCGCTGAATGACTTCCTCGATATCCAGGCTGGAGGTAATGGTATGCGCGATGCGATTGAGAGTAGCCAACGCTTCAGCCTGGTGGCGAGAAGCGTCGCGCAGAAAGGCACTCTGGAGTGTCACTCCCAGGTGCTCGCCGATGGCTTGCAGAATCTCAATGGGTAATTTGGGAGATGGGGGGTCCCGGTTAGCTATGACCATTGCGCCGACAGGCTCGCCGCCGACCAATAAAGGCACAATCAATGAAGGACGAACATCCAACGTCTGCAGCAAGGCATCGGCCAGATCATGGTCGAGATGGCCGTCGATAAAGGGCAGTTCGTCAGCCATGCGCGGGACGCCCTCGTGCAAGATCTGGGTGAGGGGGCTGCCAGGATCGGCGAGGATGGACGGCGGGGCCAGGTCAGTAAGAATCACATAGGCGTTGCGCTTGCGAGCCAACGGCGATCTGATGATACCACATGCAATCCCACTAATCGGTGGCGCGGTCAGCAGCCAGATGGCATCGCCGTCAAACAGACGCAGCAGAGTATGCCCAATCTGTTCCAATCGTTCCGACCAGGGGATGGTATTCATCAAGAGGGTATCAATTTCTTGCATCACCCGCCAGGGTTGAGCATAGCCGTTTACGTCCAAGCGTCACGCCTCCCCACTTGTTCGGCTTGGGGAAATGCAAGGGTCACTTGCAGGTGGAACAGATAGCCCGTTAATCGTACCTTACTCATTGTATCACAGTCGAGCCTGACAGACAAGAACAGATTCAATTAGATTTCAGTGCAAAAAGTAGCACAAGGTGAGCAGCAATTCCAAATTTGATCGAGACGGACAGGTGCAACGCACTTGACCCGGCGCAAAGGCGATATTTCGTCGTGATTTCAGCCTCTTGAAGAGCGAAAAGTGCGTTGCACCTGCAGCTGGGCGGCCAAATTTGGAATTGCTGGAAGGTGAGCTACATCCTTGCTACAAAGGTACGAGACGTGGTAGAATGAGTATATGATGCGACTCTCTCCCGCTGCTGAACCTCCTCCCGCTGCCTATCGCGCTCTATTGGGCACGCAGGCTATATGCAAACGGCTGATGCAAGTGCTCACTTCAGAACAAGCAGCCATCATCGCAATTAGTATTGTTATCGCCCTCGCTCTGCTAGCGCCTCTCGGCCCCATGGCCTCCAATCGCTTTCACCGCGACGAGGCGATCTATAGCAGTTGGGGCCTGGACATCGCCAGCGGACGCGATCTGCTGCTCAGTAGCTCACCGGTGGATAAGCCGCCTCTCTTTCCCTACATCCAGGCCCTCAGCTTCGTCCTCTTCGGCCCCACTGAGGTGGCAGCTCGATTGCCATCATTGGTTGCCAGCGTGGTCAGCGTGGGGCTGATTTACGCGCTGGGACGGTCCCTTTATGGCCGGGGCGTGGGTTTGCTAGCAGCTTTCTTGCTGGCCGCCTCGCCCTATAGCATTCTATTCGCCCCTACTGCCTTCACCGATCCCATGATGGTTGCCTGGGTGTTGGCCGGTTGCCTGGCGACGGTCCGGGGACATTGGGGATGGGCGGGCATCTTTTTGGGCCTGGCAGCCATCACCAAACAGCAAGGAGTTTTCTTTGTGCCCCTGGTGTTGGGGTTGGGATACCTATCAAATATCAAATCAGCAAATTTCAAATCTCAAGTTGTGTCGTTTGGGGTGGCCTATCTGGCTGTGCTGGGCCTTGCCATCGGCTGGGATGTGGCCCGGGCGCGACAGCCCGGCTTCCTGGCGCAAAGCCTGGTGAGCTATGGGGGGCTGTCACTGACGCCAGTGACAATCTGGGGACGGTTGCTCGGTTTTTGGAATCTGCTGCGCTACGCCACCGGCTCTCCGGTGTTGAATGCAGCCTTGCTGGTGGGGTTGCCTTTGTTGGTAGTGGTGGATATGATTGCCCCTCTCCCCCGGCCCCTCTCCCTTAAAGGGAGCGGGGAGCAGGCCGATCTGGTTCTGCTGGTGTTTACCACGTTCTTCCTGCTTGGCCACTCTCTTGTGGCTTTCCAAGTATGGGATCGTTACTTGTTGGGACTCGTGCCGCTGCTGGCCTTGCTCCTGGCTCGGGTGTTGACCCTTCCCCAGCGTTTGCTCAAAAACTGGCCACTCCCTAATTTTCTCTCCACATTGTTCGTCCTCTGGATGCTGTCATTCACACTCCATCCCATCCGTGACGCAGCGGCCAGTCGCTTCCCCATCGGCGGAGACCACGGCGCTTACCAGGGCATCGAACAGGTCGTGGCTTATCTCCATAGCATCCCGGCCGACACCACCCTTTACCATCGCTGGCTGGGCTGGCATTGGCGCTTTTACCTGTGGGGCAGTCCTTATGATTTCCGCGCATGGACCTCCCCGGCCGACCTGGCTGCTCAGGCGGCTGCGCGCCCAGGCGCCCGGCGGTACGTCGTTTTCCCCAGTTGGCACTCGTCCACCGAGGCACGACTGGCACTGGCTGCAGCCGGCCTGACCCTGCGGGAGGTGCATCGTACATTCCGGGACGACGGCAGCGTCTCGTTCATCGTGTACCGCATAGAGGAGACGCGATGAAACGTACCAGGCGCCTGCCTGTAGCCGCATCAACCCTGGTTATAGTCGCATTGCCCCTTCTTTTCTTTTGGAGGCTCATCTTCACCAACCTCATTCTGGTTGGCGTGGACTCTTTTTTGTACTTCTATCCGTACAAGGCCTACGTGGCCCAGGCATTGCGCGCCGGACACTTCCCTTTGTGGAATCCACACCTCTTTATGGGCGTGCCTCTCCTGGCCAATATGCAGACGGCGGTTCTCTATCCGCTTCACTGGTTGTTTCTCTGGCTCCCGGCACCCAAACAGGTGGCGGCATCCATCGTGTTACACGTGGTCCTGGCAGGGTTGGGGACGCTGGCCTACACCCGCCGTTCACTGAAGCTGAGCTGGCCCGGCGCGCTGACCGCAGCCGTCATCTTTGCGCTGGGAGGCTTCGTCGGCGCGCAGACGGAGCATGTCAACCAACTCAACGTCATCGCCTGGCTGCCGTGGACGTTTCTGCTGCTCGACGTATCGACTGAGAGCCGGCGGCGTGTAGCCCCAACGCTGGGGTTGGGATTGGTCATTACGTTGATGATCCTGGCCGGGCACGCGCAGGCGACTTATATTTGCCTGGTAGGGCTGGGAATTTACGCGGTGGCTGGAGGGAGCCCGTCCTGGCTACGCCACGCGGGCCGGGACACGCAGGAGTCAAATCTCAGACTCCGAGTTTCAAGCCTCAAGGCTCGCCTTCCACACCTCCTCGTCTTCGCTACCGCAATCGCTGTTGCGATATTGTTGGCAGCAGTGCAAATCCTGCCTACGCTTGAATTGTCGCGTCTCTCGGTACGCAGTGGGGGGTTGCCCTATCGAGAGGCGGTCTCCTTCAGCCTGCGGCCCTGGCTATTGCATTTCACGCTGCTGCCTCCCTTTGGCGTTGACTTGTCGCAGATCTTCGGCGAAGCTTACAGCGAATACGTAGCCTACGTGGGGGTGATCGGATTGGGGCTGGCGTCCTTCGGACTGCTGCGCGGATGGCGACGACGGCCGGGCACGCGCTTCTTCGCGCTGCTGGCAGCTATGGGCCTCTTCCTGGGGCTGGGAGGCTTCAATCCGGCCTATTTTGTGCTTTACAAGCTCATCCCCGGCTTCGATCTCTTTCGCGCCCCTGCCCGCTGGATGTTATTCTACGCCTTCGGCGTTGCCGTACTTGCCGGGATTGGGATGGAGCAAATATCAAATCTCAAAATCAGCCGAATCTCCGGTTTCCAATCTCCAATTTTGATGGCACTGGTGTGCATTGAATTATTTCTGGCCAGCCAGGGACTGCGTTATAAGCAGCCGACGGCTCCCGAGGCCTTTACTTTCCTGCGCCCTTCTATCGCCCACCTCAAAACGGAGCCTGGCCTGGG
This sequence comes from Anaerolineales bacterium, assembly GCA_024643945.1. Next base: position 7,541 of record JAHELX010000041.1, on the reverse strand, counting down.
CCGCTTCCTCAGTCTGTCGGGCATCGTCTACGACCCAGGCGACCTGGCGGAGATGCGTGCCATCTTCGCCGGCCAACTCCCCGATAAGGCAATTTACGATTACGTCGTCGCTGCCAAAGAGAAGGAGGTCCTCTTCTATAACCTTCCATTGCTCTACGGGCTGTACAGCGTGGACGGCTACGACGGTGGATTGCTGCCCCTGCACAACTTTGTGACCATGGAGCGCCTGTTCCTCGATGATGAGCACCTGTCAGTGGACGGCCGGCTACGGGAGAATCTGCGGGCGGTGCCGCCGGGCCGGCTGCTGTCGCTGTTGGGGGTAAAATACGTCATCACCGACAAAGTGTTCGACGTGTGGATCGACGACGTGTTTTACGACCTGCAATTCTCCGCCCGGTTGAGCCCAGGCGGTGTGCCCAGCGTGGGCACGACAGACTTACCCGATTTTCCGACCACCGCCCTGGGCGTGATCTCGCACCTGGAAGGCGCACGCGATCTGCCCGACGGCACGCCGGTGGCCCGCATTACTGCCACCGACGGCAGTGGCTGGTCGGAGACGTTTGAGTTACTGGCCGGGCAGGACACCAGTCAGGGACACTACGGCGACGATGTAGCCCATCGGCAGGCGCGTGTAGGACATACCTGGCGTGACGACCCGGCAGGCAGCGACTACATTATGCTGTTCCCCCTCGACGCCCCCCGGCGGCTGACGGCGATTTCGGTATCAGGGGTTGCCCCAGCCGGGGAGTTCGTCCTGCGCGGCCTCAGCCTGGTGGACACGCGTACCACCACCAGCCGCCAGGTGACCTTGTCCACCGAGGGGCACTACCGGCTGGTCCACTCCGGCGACGTAAAAATCTATGAGAACCTGGATGTGCTACCGCGCGCCTTCGTCGTGCACCAGGCGGAAGTCGTCGCCGACGACGACCAGGCAATCACCCGTCTGCGCGACCCGGCCTTTGACCCGGCGCAGACCGCCATCCTGGCCAGCGGAGAGCCGCTGGTCAGCGAGGGAAAGGTAGCAGCGGCCCGCCCCGATCAGACGGAGATCGTGAGTTACAGGCCAGAAGAGGTAATCGTGGACGTGACGACCGACGTCGGTGGCTACCTGCTATTGACCGACACCTTTTACCCTGGCTGGCATGCCACTGTAGACGGGAAGCCAGCGCAGATACTGCGCGCCGACGTGTTGTTCCGAGCCGTCCGGCTGGAGCCTGGCAGGCATCGCGTGGAATTTAGCTATCGCCCGACTTCGGTGCGCTGGGGGGCCTGGATCAGCGCCGTCACTCTACTGCTTGGGTTGGGCGGTCTCATCTGGTCATTACAAAAAAAGGACCTCCGAGGTCTCTGAGAACCTCGGAGGTCCAAACCCTGACCGACTAGCTGGGTTGACCCGAAAACAATCGGCTGCCCGCCCTGGCTGGCGCCAGCGGGCCGGGGAAGCCTCGACTCCGGCCTCTACGGCGTAATTTACCCCAAATCTGAACGCACCAGCCTGGCTACGGGGTTGGGGCTGACTCAGAGCCGGCAGTCGGGGTGGGTGTAGGCGGCAGTTCAAGAAAGTCGTCCCGGGTTTTTTCGCCAAAACTCTTTTCCAGGTATTCGGCCACCCGGACATAGTAGGGCGACTCGGACGAACTGGCCACGTAACTGTTGCCATCGTCGCTCTTTGCCCCGATTTTTAGGGTATATGTCTTCTCCTGATCGCCCTCTTTGGTCTTGAGCGTGACGATGGCTAGAGGGGCGTCCAGCCCAAACGAATCCTGGCTCTCCTTGCCAATGGGGCTGACCATCTGCACAGCAGTAGCCTGGTTGACCAGAGCAGTCACATTGTTGACGTTCAACTTCTCATCCCCGGCCAATCCCTTCATGGTCCAGTTATCGCCCTCTTTCTCAAACTCGAAGGTACCGTTCTGATTTTCCAGTGTCAGAGCAACGGTAGCAGTCTGCGGGACGGTGAAATAGAGGGTATCGATCCAGGCGGAGGCCTGGGTATTTACATCCCAACTGGACAGATTGCTCGCCAGATAGACTTCGGACTGATCATCGGCGCGAATGTGCGTGGTGCTGACCCCAGCCGTACTACCCAGATAGAGCTTGTGGCTGGTTCCGTCTTGCAGCTTGACTTCAATCAAGCGATTGAAATCATCGCTGGCTACCTTGAGTCGCTTGTGGCTGGCCTCCGTCTGCGTGACCAGCCGGTTGGTCTTCAGGCTCTCGATCTTGTTTAGCAAGGGTACGATTTTGGTGCTGTCGGCTGGATAATCGCCGGCCTCAGGTAGGACCCAGTTGTCCCCGCTCTTGGTCAGCGTGATGTGTTCGCCGTTGGCGTCGCTGATCGTCAGGTTGACCACATCAGCCGCCTTGAAATCGGCAAAAAGTGGGCCAGATCCAGCGCTGGTAGTCGACCGAGGCCAAAAAACCAGGGCCCCCACCACGATTTGGACGACTAGAACTGCGCCTAAAATCTGATTACGTCTGTTCATAGTTGTTTCTCCTCCAAAGATGGGCTATTGCCCCATCAAAGTGATTTTGATAAGCTGGATTCGGCCTCATGGGCGTAATCTGTATCATATCATAATCCCTGTGACGGGGTACTAGTGACTAACTGCGCTGGCTGACTGCTTTTTGTCGCCATCGGAGGCCACGCTCTGGGGCACCAGTTCCATGGGCTGCTCATTTTGTTTCCGCACCCGCCACATTACGCCGATGCCGAGCACGGCCAACAATGCCAGGGCATAGTTCAAGCCTTCCCAGAACGACTGCTGGCCTTCTGTAAGTGGATTGAGTATACGGGCGGACGTGCCTCGCGAGCGGATGCTGAGCAAATCCAGGTCCTCCACCGACCAATCTACAGTGTTTTGCAGGAACTGCAAGCTGTTCATGTAGCGGTCGTGGGTCAGGTTGGCAGAAAGGTCAAAAACGATGTCGTTCAGGAACTCGGCACTGCCGATGACGACCAGGCGGGCCGTGTCGGGCGAACTCTCAATCGTCCCGATGATCTGACTCGGCTGGCTGGTGGGAGTCGGCGTTGGGTTGGCGCCAGCGCTGCCGGTTCCGGTGTCGCTCGTCTCCGGGGCCTGGAGCGGCGAAGGCTTGCCCTTAAAGTAGCTCTGGAAGACGCCCTGCACGGAGACAGCCAGCGGGTGCGACGCCTGATCGCCGTCGACCGGGAATCCCATCTCAGGGTAAGCTTGCAGGTCGGGCTGAATGTTGGTGTCAGTACGCAACCACGAGCCCGAACTGGATTTGAGCAGCGTGGTCACTTTCCGCTGCGCATTCTTGTCCGGGTCGACCACTACCGGGGAGGCCCAGTTCAAGGTTACAGCCGGCAGGTTGGCCAGAATGGGGCTCTGCCGGTCCATGCCATCAGGCCGGACGTCCACGAAGAAGGGGTAGTTCATGGCCTGAATCTCGCGCACCTGCATGCCGCCCACATTACGACTGACCTGCACCGGGAAAGGCTCGTTTTGGGGATCCATCACCAACGCCTGGGTGACCGTGATGCCGTAGCTGGCCAACATATCTTGTAGACCACCCTCAACGGGCTGCACGCCCAGGTTGCCGGTCATCGGATCCGGGTTAAGGATGTAGTTACCAGCCGCTACTACCACCGAACCGCCGCGCATCAGGTATTGGTCGACGGCATAGCGTTCTGTGTCGCTCATCCCTTGCGGGGCGATTACCACCAGTACATCCACATTAGACGGTACCTGCCCGCTGGACAAATCGACGTTCTGTACAGTGTAATCCTGGCCCAGTTGTTGGACGATGGTTTGATAGCTCTTAAACGAGGGTTGTTGCTGGCCGAAGGCGTTTTGCATCGGCTGATCGGGTGGGGTCCAGAAGCCAACCACTTTGAGGAAACCCGAAGAGCCGCGCTTGAGAGCCGACTCGATGCTGGTACGCACATCAGCTTCGCTCAAATCGCCGGACGGGGTGACCAATTGGACCTGGTCGCCAATTTGCATGATCATATGCAAATAATAGGTCTGGTTGGAGAAGAGAGAAGCGGCGATGGGCTGTAGTCCATACTGGTCGACCATGGTCTGGCGGTTGACCGGGCTATTGGGTGCATCCAGATCCACGCTCTCAAAGGTAAATTTGCCGTTAGATTTGGCTTCAATATCTTTCGCCACCTTTTGAATCGTGTCTGGAGCCGCTTGAAGCCAATCCGGCAGGGTACTGGGTGTGGCGTAGAGCGTCAACTTGACCGGCTTGTCCATGGCCGCCAGGACCGAATCCACGCTTTGAAAACCGTAGACTACCTTCTTAATGGATCGCGTCAGGTCATATTCCAGGTTGCGCAAACGCACATCTACCTGGCCGTTCGGTTGGGGCTGGACCTCAATCAGGTCCCGGAAGTTGAGAACCACGTTCTGATCACCGTAACGGATCAGAATGTCAAAGTAGGCGTTGACGACTGAAGCCCCATAGCGGTCCGCAGCCTGGAGGGGAGTCGGCTGGATGCCGTAAGTCTGGTTGGCTTCGGCCTCCTTTTCCGGGTCCTTGAGCGGGTCGACAATTTCTACGACCACTTTGCCGTTGGAGGCAATCTGATACTCTTGCAACATGTCGCGGATGGCAGGTACCAGGGGAGCCAGCAGGGGATGGGTCTTTTCGCTAAAGTACCCGCGGATCAAGAGCGGCTCCTGCAAATTGCTGAGCATATCACGGGTCGTTTGGGAAAGGCTATATTCTTTCTGCGCGGTCATGTCGATGCGGGCAACACTCAAGGGGTAGAGCCAGACGTTGAGCGCCACTAAATTTAGCCCGATCAAGGCAACGGTCAGCATCAGGCCGCGGCGATGGGGCAACGTGTGCTCGCCCGTGCTCCAGCGTTTGCTATCCAGGGAGACCACATTGAGGCTCAGAAAGAAGGCGGTGAGCGAGAGATAGTAGATCAGGTCGCGTACGTCGATGACGCCGCGTTCGATGCTTTCGAAGCGGCTGCCGGAACCGATGGCCCGCAGAATCTCAGCCACGTTGTCACCAACAAAGTCGGTGACACCCCGGGAACCGACCAGATAGAACAGGCCCCCCACCAACACGGTCAGGATCAGAGCGACAATCTGGTTGTCGGTTCGGGACGAGACAAACAGGCCGATAGCCACGTAGGCAGCGGCCATCAGGATTGCGGCCAGATAACCGCCCACCACCGGCCCCCAATCCAGATTGCCTAATAAGGAAACGGTAATCGGCAGGAAGAGGGTCAAAGCTAACGTCACGATGATCAGGATCATCACAGCCAGGAATTTACCCAGCACTAACTGAACCAGGCGAGCCGGCAGGGTGAGCAACGTTTCCAGCGTGCCGGTCTGCTGCTCCTCGCTCCACTGGCGCATGGTGAGTGCGGCAACCAAAAAGATCATCAAAATCGGCATCCAGCGGAACATAGGGCGGACGTCAGCGATGCCGCGGGCAAAAAAGGCGTCGGCCCAGAAAAAGGTGAAAAGCGTGGCGGCCAGAAAAACGCCCACAAAGATGAGCGCCATGGGTGAGCTGAAATAACCGTTAAGCTCTTTGCGGACGATAGCCAGGGACTGCTTCATAGGTTCTCCTCCTGTATTCGATAATGCGTGAGGCGTAAAACGTAACGCGCAGTATCCGCAAGCAAACCTTGTTAGGATGTGACAGGTCGCGCAGCGTGATTCACGCCAGACGATTTACGTTTTACGCAGTAGTTGCCAGTTGATTAAAGACGCTCTCCAGGGTGCGGACATCAGGTCGCAGCTCGCGCACGGGCCAGCTTTCCTGACGGGCCAGATTGTAGATGGCCGGACAAAGATCCGCCTCGTCCTTTCCCAGGACGCGATAAGCCGGGTGACCATCGGGGGTGCGGGCCGACTCAACCTTACGTACACCCACAAGCGACCGGAGGGCACGCTCGACGCCGGCCGCCTCTTTTTGCAGGACCAGAATGGCGTCAGAGGTGGCAGACAACTCCGCCAGGTGGGCGTCAGCCTTAACCTGGCCGTTCATAATGATGATGACCCGGTCACAGACGGCCTCGACTTCGGAGAGGATGTGAGAAGAGAAGAGGATGGTGCTATTGCGGGCCAGGCGACGAATCAGGTGGCGCATTTCGATGATTTGGGTAGGATCCAGCCCCACCGTCGGCTCGTCTAAGATCAGCAACTGCGGCTTATGCAGGATGGCCTGGGCCACCCCAACCCGTTGCCGGTAGCCCTTACTGAGGTGTCCAATGGGGCGGGTCAGGTGATCGGCCAGGCTGGTGGCGTAAATCGCCTCAGACAGCCGAGCCGGTTGCTCCTCCCGGGGGATCTCGCGCAAGTCAGCCATCATCCTCAGATAAGCCTGGACCGACAACTCGGGGTAAAGGGGTGCATTTTCTGGCAGGTAGCCAATACGCGCCTGAACCTCGCGGGTGTGGGTCGACACGTCCAGACCGTCTACCTGCACCGTGCCGCTGTCGGGCTGCAGGTAGCCGGTTATTATCCTGATGGCCGTCGTTTTACCGGCGCCGTTTGGGCCAAGCAGACCGACAACCTCGCCGGGTGCCACTCGAAAGGTGATGCCTCTCAGCGCCTCGATAGGGCCGTAGGCTTTGGTCAAATCAACGACTTCGATCATCTGGGTCTCCTCCTGACAGAACTAGAAGCAAATAGGTGAATGAGCGAATTTCACCATTCGCTATCTCGCAGATTTGCTGGGCACATGACGTAAAGACCCCGCCGATCCAGGGACGGGCGGGGTAAGGGGAGTTGCCTTAACTGCTATACTTCCCAACAGGAAATTATCCTGCTCGTGCGGACCATGCTGGCAAACAAGCAGATGTTGCTGAACGTCTAATTCTTGCGCAATAACACGCCTTTGATCTTGTCAGAAAATGATTAAAGGCAGATTAAAACAGGATTAAAAATTTGTTAAGGATCCTTAAATAAACAACTTCGTACATTTGTGACGGATTTCGTGGGGAAAACGGTTGGAAGTGTGGGAACTTATTCTTTTATGGATCCTAAGAATCGGCAACGAACCGCCCCCTGACCGGCAGGGGAACAATTGCGAGGATTTTGCCTCTTGTAGGGGCGCGGCGTGCCGCGCCCCTACGACACCAGGCATCAGGCGACGGTCACATCGCCCGACAGGTACACGTCTTGAATGGCGTTGAGCAGTTTGACGCCCTCTTCCATCGGCTTCTGGAAAGATTTGCGCCCACTGATGAGGCCCATACCGCCGGCGCGCTTGTTGATGACCGCCGTGCGCACTGCCTGGGCCAGGTCGTTTTCCCCCGAGGCACCGCCCGAGTTGATCATGCCCGCCCGGCCCATATAGCAGTTGGCCACCTGGTAGCGCACCAGGTCAATGGGATGATCGCTAGTCAGTTCACTGTATACTTTGGGGTTTGTTCTGCCGAACTTGATGGCGGTGTAGCCGCCGTTGTTTTCGGCCTGCTTCTGCTTGATGATGTCGGCCTCGATGGTGACGCCCAGGTGATTGGCCTGCCCGGTCAGGTCGGCCGCATCATGGTAGTCTACGCCTTCATGCTTGAAAGCCGGGTTGCGCAGATAAGCCCACAG
>JAHELX010000040.1 GCA_024643945.1 Anaerolineales bacterium | reverse complement strand
GTCGATGTCCACCGGCCGGCCGCTGTCCACCGCCAGCCGGATCCACCGCCGCTGGCTCAAATCGACGAGGGTCAGCAAATCCACCTCGCCGGTGATGACCGCCGGAGCTGGGGCTGATCCCTCGGCGACGTCTTCCACAGCGCCCAGCAAGGTTTGACGAGCATCACCTGAGGTGTGGTGCTCCAGCGTGATCCGTCCCGCCAGGCCGGCCGTTGGCGACTTCAGGATGAGATGGTTTCCATCGTGGGAGGCGGCCTCAAGACCTAGGGCCTGGTTGAGCGCGGGCACGATCTCTTCCAGCACGGCCGCCGCCGGATCAGCCGCCCCGGACGCGCAATCCACCTCCACCACCGGGCGGCCGTTCACCGCCAGGCGCAGGAAACGGGCGACCCGCAAATCAACGCCACCGCTCAAGTCCTGCCTGCCAACGACTCGAGCCGGCATTGGATCGGAGCCTCGATAAGCGCGCGGCGGGATGATGCCGAAGACGGCCGCCGTCGCATCCGGGCCGTCGGGGATGGCGAAAGAGATCTGACTGGCAGTGCCAATCTCAGGTGAAGTCAGGATGAGATGGGTGCCGTCGTGGCTGGCAACGTTTGTTACGCCCAGTTCCTGGTTGAGTTTCAGATTGATAGCGATCACGAGTTGGTTGAGCGTCTTGTGGCTCGGCTCTGAGTCGCCAAGGGTGATCTCGACCGGCTTAACCGGCTCAGCACCGTCGATGCCGAGCTTGATCGCGGCGTTGGCCTCCAGGTCGGCGCCGGCGCTCAAGTCAACGGTGCCAACGAAGCTGACCCGCGTCGCGTCGCGGCCGCGGAACGTCCCCGGTTCGACGTCCAGCAGCCCCTCCAGGGCATCAGTGGCCTGGGGTGGCTCGAAGGCAATCCGGCTCCCCACCCCGGACGAGGGTGAGATTAACACCAACCGGCGGCCATCGTGCGCGGCGATATCCATCCCCAGCGCGGCGTTGATTTTTCCGACCACTTCATCAATGAGCGTAGCGCGTGGGCGCTTACCGGCGCAGTCAATGTCCACTGCTGGTCGATCGTCGACGGCCAGGCGCAGGTAATGCGCCTCGCGGAGATCGACGCCACGGCCCAGGTCGGCCTGGCCGACGACGCGGGCGCTCGTCGCCGGGATACCGCGTGCCTCACGCGCGACGAAGCCGAAGACGGCCTGGGTGGCCTCGTCGGTCACCATCGCCCGCGTGACAAAGCGCCGGCGCCGCGTGGTTTCCAAGAGCTCGATCTCCAGGCGGCTGGCACCCCCGGTCGTCGGCGAGATCAGGATCAGATGCTGGCCGTCGTGAGCGGCGACGTCAGCGCCCAGCGCGTTGTTGATGGCAGTGGTTAGCTCGTCCAGGGTCACAGCCCGCCGGTTCGCCGCCCCGGCGCGCAGGTCGATCTCGGCCGGTGGCCCGCCGTCCACTGCCAGGTTGAGGAAATGGCGGGCCCTGAGGTCAACACCGCCGCCCAGGTCGCGTTCGCCGCTGAGACGGGCCGCTGTGGCGGTGGTCCCCGCGAAGGTGCGATGACCGATGCCGAAAATGTCGTGGGTGGCGTCGTCCGCTGGTGGGGCTTCGAAAAGGACCTCTCCGGCCGGCCCTTCCGTAGGCGACGTCACCGTCACAAAGCGGCCGTTGTGGCTGGCTACCTCGGCGTCGAGGGCGGCATTGATGGCGGCAATGACCTCGGCCGGCCGGGTGTTGGCCGGGTCGGCACCGGCACAGTTGATCGTCACCGGCTCTCCGCCGTCGATCGTCAACTGGATATTGGCGCGCTCGCTCAAGTCAACGCCGCCGCTCAGGTCACGCCGGCCGGTGACCCGGGCCGGTTGGGCGTCCCGGCCGGTATGGAAGGGCGTCACCGCGCCGAAGATACGTGCCATGGCGTCCTGGGCGGCCGGCCGCTGAAAGGCAATAGTGCTCTGGAAACCCGTCGTCGGCGAGGTCAGCATCAGGAAGTGGCCGTCGTGGCTGGCCACAGCGATGCCGAGCCCGCTGTTGATGGCATGGACCAACTCGTCCAGGGTCACGGCCCCGGGGTCGGCGGCAGCGGCTGGCAGGTCGATCTCGGCCAGATGCGTGCCGTCGATGACCAGGCGCAGGTACCGCTCCTGGCTCAGGTCAACGCCGCCGCTCAGATCATGCTGGCCAGCGACCTGTGCCGCCAGCGCCTCGCTCCCGTGGTAAATCCAAGGGGCCAGGCCCAATATTCGCTCGGCGGCGTCGTTGGCCACGTCCTGCACCTCAAGCCGGCTGGTCGGCCCGCTAGTGGGCGAGGCCAGCGTCAAGTAGCGGTCGTCGTGGCGGGCGGCTGCGATGTCCAGACCGGTGTTGATGGCGGCCACCAGTTCGTCCAGCGTCACGGCGGCACGGTCTGCGGCACCCTCAGCCAGATTGATCTCAACCGGACCGCCGTCATCCACTTTGAGGCGCACGCTGGTCACCTCGCGTAGATCAACGCCACCGCCGAGATCGACGCTGCCCATCACTTGAGCTGGACGGGCTGGACTGCCGGCGGCCGTGGCTGCCCTGAGGCCCAGAATCAGCTCGGCTGCGTCGTCCCCTCGGGGTTCGACGGTGACCAATTCACCGTTGCTACGGGTCCACCAGGTGTCCATCTCCTCGTAGTCGTCGGCGATGCGCAGCCCCAAGGTCTCAGCCGTAACCCGCAGGATGCCCTGCACGGTGACCGTGCCCTCAAGGAAGGTGCGGACGTAGCGTTTGAGGTGCTCGCGGAACTCCTCGACGCTCTCGTCGGCACGCGGCGCCAGACCGTACAGGGCAGCGAGGCAGGCCAGGTCGTCAATGACCTCAGCCCCCCGGTCGGCGTGGTCCACCCAGTGGGCCTGCATGACCGCCGCCAGGCTATTCTCGGCCAGCAGCAACTCGTTGCCGAAGGCATCTACCAGCGCATAGAGCGCCGTGGGGCGTGGTAAGGCCCGGAAAGTGCCGGGCAGGTAGCTGAGGATGCGGTCGGTCTTGGTCGGCATGTCAGCTCTCCTGGAGTAAGATATCGGCCGGCTCGATATCGAGCACTACCCACCAGTTCTCGCCATCGATGACAGCGACAACCTGGAAATCCCCGGCCTCGATCTCTTCGTCGGTGGCGCGTTGGCCCTCGGGTCCCTGCACCAGGCCCCGGTCGGGGATGCGCCGGCCGGGTGGCAGCAGCGGCGGCACTTCAGAAACCGCGCCGGTGATCGCTTCTCGAAGAGCTTCCGCGTCGTCACTCGGGACGCCTTGGATGGCCGTCAGAATGGCCTCCACCAGGGTCTCGGCTCCTGGCTGGCCCACGTCGGACTTCCAGGCGATCACATCCACGAGGGTGGCGTCGCTCACGTCTGTCACGCCTTTGATCGTGTCCAGTAGCGCCTGACCCTCGGCCGGATCGCCGCTGCTCAAGCCATCGACGTAATTCTGCAGGGCGGCGATGATCTCGTCGATCACCTTGACTTTGCCAGCCGCTGTAAGCCCGGGCGCGATCTTAGCCACGATGCGGGGCTTGAAAAAGACATAACGCGCCACCAAGGTGGCCTGAACTCCGGCGGCGCGAGTTTCTTCGACGGCGCCTCGCAGGCTGGGGAAGCGCTCCGGCTCACTTTCCACCAGTAGTACCACGCTGCCCAGCGCCGATCGTTTGGCGGGCGCAGCGTTAGGGTCCCACACCTCGACCAGCCTGGCTCGTGCTTCGAAGATAACCCGGGCCAGAGCGGCCAGGGTGGCCTTGCCCAGGGCGCGCAGGGCAGCCTTGGCCCGGGCCCGCAACTCCTCGTCGCTCTCGTCCTCGGCGCCCAGGAAGGTGGGTTCGAAGTTGGTTACGCGGGCGATACCGGCGATGGGCTGGGCCGACTGGGTGATGGCCCCGGCCGCCACTTTACCGGCTTCCCCTTTGAAGTCGTCGCCAGCGCGAATCGGCACGTCAATGCGCACCTGCCCCCGCTGTAGGGTGCGCGGTTGCCTGGTCTGGAAGGTGACCTCACCTTTGGCCGTGCTCAGCAGCGCGCCCTCGGGGATGGTGATGTTGCCTTGAACGGCTGGATCGCGGAAGAAGGTAGCCTGGCCAACGGCAAAGTCCTTGGTCTTCCGAATGATCCCCAGGATGGCGACGACCAGGTCAAGCGACTTTCCTTCCGCGGTGTCGATGAAGGCTGACAGATAGGCGCGATTGATTTGCTGGTAAACGGTAGCGACCTCGCGGCCAATCGCCTCGCTCAGGGTACGGGTGACGCTACCCACGTTGGTGTCGGTCAGCGGCGAGCGACTGTCCCTACGGAAGTAATCAACATAGAAAATCGTCTCATCGTCCGGCCGGGTGCCACCCTCCTGCCAGACCACGGCGTTGTCGCCCTCACTGAAGAGAAAATCAATCTCTTTCTGAAAGGCCCGATGCGCTCCCTCGGCCGTGCCGGTGATGCCGCGCATATCCCGGGCCGGCTCGGCCAGGGGGTAGAGGTCGCTCTTGACGTCAAAGATGATGGGCTCGTTGACCACACCGCCGACGATCGCGGTGAGAATATCGTCCACAATTTCCTGGTACGGGCGCTCGATCAGGGTCACGGTTTCGTCATTCATCGGCTTATACTCCTTCCAGGAAGAAGGGGAACACCAGGTTCAGTGGTGTGTCGGTATCAATGGCGCGCAAGTTGACCGCGATATCTATGCGGGTCGGGTCGGCCCGGCCGGAGATGACATCCACCCGCAGAACCTCGGCCACCCGCGGCTCCTGGGCCAATGCCTGGAGCACGAACATCTTGGCCCGGTTGCGGTTGGTCGGGGTGTTGCGCTCGCCGATCAGCTCGAACAGCCGGGAGCCATAGTTGGGATGGCCTAAAAGCGCCAGCTCGCCGACGGGCGTCAGGAAACGCAGCAGCAGCGCTTGCTTCAGATTGTCGACGCCGCTCAGCCTCTCCAGATCCATCCCGCCCGTCTCCGGCCGCCGGGTAGTGGACAGGTCGCGGCCCCGGTCGCGGTCGTTCTGGCGCTCCAGGTTGCGCAGCAGGCGCAGGTCGGTTCCGAATCGTTCGGTTCTTCCATTCACTGCCGTCTCCTTGTCCAGATCACGGCGGCCATTGGTCGTTGATAAAGGGTGCTGCTGGCGGCCCCAGTACGGTCAGGATGCCCGGCGGGGTGGGGATGCGGTCGCCGACACGCACCAGCGCCCGGCCGCCCACCCGTACGCCACTGCTGGCCAGCGGCCCAATGACCAGCGGATAGGGAAAGCCCCAGACCGAATTGATCATCATACACAGCGAACCAGTCGTCGCCAAGGGCATCCCCCCGCCGGTGATGATCGGCGGAAAGGTAGCGATGATGGTGCCCATATCAGGCGGCCCCGATGCGCCGGGGGTAATGACAACCGAGCAACCCATGGTGACAGGTGGACCTGGCATCCCATCTCTCCTTACGGTGAAAACGAAGTAATCCCCTTGATGCTGACCGTGGTCCCCTGGACAGTGCTCGACAGCCCGCCGTTGACGGTAGCGCCCATATTGGCCTTCAGCGTAGCCTGGGTGCCGGCCTCGATGTTGGTCTTCATCTGGCCTTTAATCTTAACGTTCATGCCTTCGATGGTCAGGTCGCGGGTCGCCTTGAGGGTCATCGCCCCGGCCGCTTCGACCGTCACGTCGCCGTCCTGATTCATGGTGATCTTCGTCCGGCCGGCGAGGACGGTGACTGTACCGCCGCTGCCATCCGGCTGATCGAGTTTCATCTCGGTCTTGCCTGCGGTGGCCCGCACGGCCCCGTCGGTGATACGCACCGTGATCTTGGGCGGCATCTCGACCAGGATCTCCCGCGGCGGTGAGTTCGCTTCGATGTTGCGAATGGCCGCCTTGATCGTCTTGTCATCCGCCTCGGCCAGCGGCAGGCGGAAGATGACCTCGTCCGGGTTGTTCAGCGGCGGGCGGTCCTCGTCGTTGTACAAGCGGCCGATGAGGATGGGCTGGTTGACGTCGCCCTTGTCAAAGGCCAACAGCACCAGGTCACCCGCGTTGGGAATGGCGGCCGTGCCGATGTGGCCGGTGGCGATGGGCACCCGCTTGAGCAGCAGGCCGCTGTTCTTGAGGCGCACGTCGCAGCCGTAGTTGTCGTTGTCCCCGTTGTCGCTGTGGGGATAGACAGCCTCCACCAGGCCCAACTCGGCCACGCGCATGGCGCGCAGTTCGTGCCGGATGATCTCTTGAATGGTGTTGACAATCGTACTCACGTTTATCACGCTCTTAACGTATTGCGTACTGCGTATTGCGTGTTGCGTGACTTTACGCTCCGCGCTTCACGCTTCATGTTTCACGTCTCGATGGCCCGAAAGCCGACCATTGTCGTGAAACCGCCTATCTTGGTGATACGGTGCGTAACGCTTCGCACCTGGAATGTCCGGTTCATGGCGGTCTCAGGCACATCGCGCAGGCGGATGGCGTCGCCCAACTTGATCTCGGGCTGGCCGGTAACCAGGAGGCGCCCGCGGATCGCGCGCCGCTGGATACGGGTGTGGGCTGCCTCGGCCGCGGCGCGGGCGGCCTCAGTGGTGCGCAGCGCTGGCCGTTCCAGCAGCAGCTTAGGGTCGCCCGAGCCAGCAGTGCCCTTTGAGCTGCTGAAATCTTTGGTCAACCAGGCCCAAGATTCCTCACCGCGGCCACTGCCGGGGCTTTCGCCCCAGGCCTCCACCAACTCCGCCTGTAGGGGGACTTGTTGCACGTCCAACTCGACGATGTGCTTGGCATACTCGAAGACATGGATTGTATTCCCGCTGATGAACTTCTCAAACACCAGCTCGCCGTCGGCGTTGATGTATAGGTCGAAGCCACAGAGGTCGGCCAGATCCCGCATGTGGTGGTAGACGCTGCGCCGGCCATCGACTACGTAGGCCGGGAAGGTGATACCTTCTTCGGCCGTGGCTACATCCACACCGGCCTGGTCGGCCAGGGCACGAACGATGGCGCCAGCCGTCTTGCTCTCGTACGTTTGCTCGACAAAGGTGCGCAGCAGCGTCGCGGCGGCACTGTGTCCCACCACGCGCGACGTCGTCAGGCCCGGCTCAACCACCACCACTGTCCCGGCTATCACCTGGGACAGGTCACCGTTGTCGGCATAGCCGAGTTCGATGGTCGCTTCGTCGTCACGGGCTGGCTTGAGCCCATTGACCTGGCCGAGTACCAGGGTGAAGCTGTCAGCCGGGGCGTCCATATCTAGTGCAACGATCAGGTCCACCACAGTGCTGGCCAGTGGCTCGTCGGTTGTATCGACGAGCTTGTCGCCAATGGTGAGCTTATAGGCGGGATTCAGCATCATTTTTCCACCACAATGGAACCATTACGGATGAAGTCATGTCTCATTGTTGAGATATCAACCCGTAACCAAAGTGAATAGTTGCTGAAAGGTAGCATGCTCAGATCATCGCAACGCAGATCCAATTTTACTTCTAACGGAGAGCCCGTCACGGCTAATATCCAACTGTCATGGTGACCAGGGCTCTCTGGATTAAGGTCTGCTGTTGTTGGAGCTGAAGCTCCTGATTGGCCCGTGACAGTAAACATCCTGTTGACATCGATATGCGCCTTTGGGTAATTTGCACGAATGTAGACAAGCGTGATTTTGATCCCAGTTCCATCTGTGAAGCTGCCTACCGACGCTGGCGGTTTGACAGTAATACTTGCGGCGTCTCCCGCCTTGAGTCTGTTCGCGGCGTTAGAGCGGTTCGGTGCAGTAATGCGTGTGGTACCTTTGGACCAGAATGCCTCAAACGGATCGGTGGGGGGCGTAATTTCGAGACCTGCACGATTATCCTTGTTGAACATCAAGACTTTCGAAGTAGGTGGAATGGTTGTTAATCGATTTGCGTTCCACTTAGGGATTGTGTCATCGACCGCATTCTCGTGACACAGGACGATCCAGCGTTCTTCGATACCACGTGCCTTGAGCGCACCTTCCCAGGCTTTAATAAACGTCTTTCCCCGAGCCAGTCGATCGATAAAGCTTGCAAAAACGTGCGCTGAGCTCAGAGCAAGCGGGCACAAGGCCTGAAATCCCACGATGCCACGCAGCGGGATCAACCCGGTCATGAGATTTAACCAATCGCCGTGGGTCTCTGGCTTTAACGTATTGCAGTTTGAAAGTAGCAGCCACCCCGGGCCAGAGAATTGTGCGCCTTTACTAGCCAATTTCGCAGGGTCAAATATCCAAGCAAAAAAGACGTCACCAGACATAGCCCCATCGGACGCCCCGTGTGAACTAATGTAGACGATGTCGGCGACGACTCCGCTCCCTGTGTCATTCAATGATGATGAATCTTTTTCGGCACCAGGGCTGAGGACGAATGTCTCGGTAAACTCGCACGCCGCTATAATATCGGACCTGTTCGCGTGCTTGTCGCTTCCGGCCCATAACTTGTCAGTTCCTTTCGCATCGACACCCTCTGGAAGTACGCATGTATCGTGCAAGGTTCTACCTCTGTAGGGACGCCCAAGCCGCGCGAGAGGAACTTTGGGATGGGCGTTGTCGATCCGTCGGTTGCGATCACTGGGATCCCTATCTAACTCCCAGAGCAAATTACGCCACAGGAACTTTTCGTTCCACAAATGGCCCCAGACGACTGTATCGATTGCCTTAGTTACGTCAATCCCTAAAAAATAGCGCTTCTGTTGCCCGGGTCTGAGCTTTACATTAGGCATAGATTCTCAACTCTCCTAGGTTAAATAGGCGGCCCTTCTTCGGTCAGGTCATTTGGGCTAAGTGGTTCTTCAGTGAAGTCCAACTCGGGTAAGAGCGGATCATCACCGTCGTGTACGGCAACCAGTTTATCACGCGTCTCGTCATCGACTTCGCCTGTTGTGTCAAGTCCGTATGTGGCCTGAAATGCTGTCAATGCACCAGGTAAATCGTCGTCAACCAGATACCCGAGATTATGGAGTCGGCGGCGTATCCCCTCTTCAGTGTTAATGTCCTTCACATCGATGAAGAAGTCGGCATAATAGACAACATCGCTTGGATCCTCATCACTGACCTGATAATAGATTTTTGCAGTTTCGTATGGTACGTTCATATCGATAGTAAATTCGCCCTCGTCATCGGTTATGGCTGAGACAACGCCGCCGTCATTGAAACGTACCTCCACTTGGGTTTGCCTACGCATCCCTCCGAAATGATCGTGGATTGTGACACGTAACTTGCGCCTCGGGTCACCTTCCTCTCCAGGAGAAACAATCACATCAAAATCTGACGCACCATCCAGCCGCTTGCAGACGACGTTGCCCTTGGCTGCCTCGGGCGGCTCGCCTTCCAGCCGAGCCACAAACCGCCCTACGAGTTCTAGGACATATACCCCAACAGGTGTCTCTTTAGGAAAACTAAATAGACCCTCGTCGTCCGTACGATTATGGATGGGATTGGGGCGTCCTCGCTTCTCTCCACTCGGGACTTCCCCCAGGTCTGGGTTGCCCTCACCATCCTTGTGCAAATATTCGCCATCTGGCGCAATCAGGATATATCCAGCGTTCGCCAGTGGGGTTCCATCTTCAAATTTGACTGAACCACTCACCCTGATTTTCCTGGGATCAACCGGTTGCCGGCACCACTTTTCACCTTCTTGTGGGCATACATTCTCTTTAGCTGGGGTAACAAAACAGCAGCGGCCGTCACCTCCTCCGTCCAGGCACCAGGTTGGCCCAGCGCCGTCTAGTGGCGGCAAATCAAAGGTTTTTGGCTCAGGAACGTTACAAGGTAACGTGTCATCCTTAACGAAGAGGAATTCTGTGCAGCGGTTGGGTCGCCAGGCAGTTCCCCTGGTATCAACGGGGTCTTCTTCTCCACATCCCAACCACTTGAGGATACCGCCATCGCAGCCATCTCTGGCATTGGGCAAAAATTGGCTTTCGGGGATGGCGAACGAATCCTGTCCGAGATAAGCGTTGATGAGCGCTAACCAGGTATGATCGCCGACTTTCCCATCTACAGCTAGCCCCTTGTCCCCTTGAAATTGCCGTACGGCTGCATCTGTCTCGTCGTCATGCTCTTCGGTGATGTTGTGCGGGTAGTAACCCAGGTCTTGCAGAATGTATTGATATTCACGAGCGCCCCAGGTGTCATTGATGCTACGCCTTGTGGTTCGTTTCCGGCGTAACTGATCCCACTCGACCGCAGCCGCCGCCGGGTCACGACCGTAGGTCAAGTAAGCATAGGCGCTACGAGCACGCCGCTCTGACAGTGGCTGGTTGTAATTGGGAGGGCCAACCTTATCTGTATGTCCTACGATCAGTAGCTTTTCGTCGGGATGGGATTGAGCATAGGCAGCTACTTCCCGCATGACCGACCGCATACAGGGCTCGATAAAAGCATTGTCAAACCAGAAGTGGACGATAAACGCTGTGGCGATATTGACGCCAGTGCGCAGTGTGATCGTTACCTTGGCTGTCTGACCGGCACGAACGGCCGTTCTGGCCGAACCAGACATCGCTGGTGGACCGGTCACGACGGCCGCTACCGTATACTCGCCCCGGCTGGCCGGGATACCTTCTTCTGTCCAGATATTGCCTTCTCGACTTGTTAAGGTGCGTGACAGGTCTTCGCCGTCCTGGGTGGTGCCCTGAACGGTGACCGTGACCCGGCTGAAATCAAAACTCGGCTGCCCTTCGACGATGACCTCGCCGATCAGGGTGCCGACGTTCTGGTCGATGTCATCGTCCGGCGGCTCGGGCACGTCAGGCTCCGGTGGCTCCTCGGTGATCACCTCCGGCGGGACGATGAACTCGCGCAGGGTCAGGGCGTACTCGAAGCGCTCCGGCTTGCCGGCCAGCTCGCGCACACCCATCTCTTCGATGAGCACCTGGTCCACCTGGGTGGCGGTGGTCATGTCGGCCACGAAGGGCACCGGCTCGGCGGCCCGGAATTTTTCGCGCAGGGTTTTCAACCCTTCGCCCACCTCGGGCCCGGTCAGCACCCCGGTGAGGGTGACCTGCGTCGCTCGCCGGTTTAGCCTCTGCAGAAAGTCGCCCTCCAGGGCCGGTACGCCGTGCTGGATGAGCACCTGGTCCTCGTCGACTTCGATTTTCTGTACCTGCTGCAGCTCGACGTCGTCGAGCATAGGTCGGGCCATACGTCTCCTTTGCCAAGTTGGCTGCCTGAGTGCGCACGCGTGCTCTCGCCTGGCCTTAGTTACGACTTCAGGTTGACCAGGTGGGTGATAATGGCGTCAATCAACGACATAATCTCTGTCTTTAGCTCCTCTATGGATGGCAAGCTGGTCACGATGTCGGCCACCCCGATAACATCATCAATGGTATCAGCCTCATCCGGCAGTAAACTTTTCGATGTCTCGAGCAGCGATTTGACGCTTTGCGTGAATGTCGTAACCTTGTCCAATCCAGGAACAACAGTGGGATCGAGCTTGTCAATCTCAGCCTTAAGTTTGTTCAGCAGGTCGATCAGCTTATCAATCAACTCGGTGACGCGACCGCCCGTCAATTGATCGAGCGGTGCAATGGCAGGCTTGATTGTCCCGACGTTATCATCGAGGAATCCCTTAAACTCGCTCAAGGCAGTCTTGAGTTCCTCGAAAAGGTTTGGTGCAGCCATGTTCTGTCCTCCTTAGTAATACTCGATTGGCTACCCGCCCTCAATGCGGTTTACCTTTTTGTTAGCCGGTTGAACTCCACGAGTCGGGCGAGAAGATCACCCAACGGGGAGACGAACCGCTCCAAACCTGTGACGAAGTCCAGCCCAATATCGAGGCCGTCCACCAAATCGTCGATCAGGTCTTGGGCCTCGTCCAATATGTCCGTGTCCAAAAACGAAGTGTCTTCGGGCTCGACGGGCTCGATGTACTCACGCAGGGTGAGCACGTAGGCGAAGCGCTCCGGTTTGCCCGCCAACTCCTGCCATTGCAGGTTGTCAATAACCATCTCCTCGATCTCGGCCTCGGCCACGATGTCGGCGGTGAAGGGAACCGGCTCCCCAGCCCGGTACTTGCCGTCCAACTGCTCAACGAAGTCCAGCGCCTCTGGACCGGTGGCCACCCCCCACAAAACGAGACGGGTCGGCCGCCGTCCCATGTTCTGTAGCAGGCTGCCGGCCATACCCGGCGGCTTGTGCTCGGCCAACGCGCGCCGGTCGTGGGTCGCGATTTCCTGCACCTGGGGTAGCTCAAGGTCGTCCAACATCGGGCGCATGGTGGTCTCTCCTTCGACAAGCTCAGGACGCCGCTACACGTCAATGCCGTAGCGGCGGGCTTCCTCGTCCAGGATGCGCTTGATCTTGGTTGCCAGTACGCTCAAGTCCTTTTCGGCCACAGCCACCGCCTCCTGCCTGGCTTCCTGTCGAACGGTGGCCGTCCCCACGGTGAGAGGTGGCTCGCTCACTGTTTGGGGTAGGAGAAGCGGCGGCAGCGAGGGCGCCACTGCCGGCGGGGCGATTCGAGCGGGTGATCCTAGTTCGCCGCCACCACTCCCCTTATGGCTAACTTCTGTTGGGAGAACGCCCGACGGTGTGTCCTCAGTTAGCGTCGGCCCAACCATCGGCCAGGGCTGAGCCTCCCCGGCGGCTGGTGTGAAAGATTGGTCTAGAGACCGGCTACCTGATGGCTGATGTGACGCCGCCTGGGGCTGTGCCGCCTTTGTGGCCGGCGCCACGGGCTGATCTGGAGGCCTGGCGCCTGGTGGTCGAGACGGTGCCGCCGGGGGTTGGACCTCGCGGCCAGAACCATTACTGTCACCCACAAGTGTGCCAGCCAGCCGGGCCAACAGGTCCGCGGAGGCAGGCTGTCCCTTGAGCGGCAATGCCCACTGATCTAACAGTGACTGGGCCTGGCCAAGTTGCTTCTGTTCAAGCAAGGCCCGCCGCCAGGATGTACGGCGTTGATCAAGTCCGTCCTGGCGCAGAGATCGTTCGGCCCGCTGGGCCAGGTCGCGCAACCAATCTCGTTGAGTCGCCTGATCCAGGGAAGCAGGGGACAAGACCCTCCTCTTTGGTTGCGGAAGGCCCTTGATCTGCCGGCGTCGGGGCCGACTCGAACCCTCAGCCGAGCCGGCTTCGCTGGCCAGACGACCTAATAGCGTGCGACTGACCTGCGGTTCTAACTGGAGCGGAGGCAGCGTCCGGCGGCGCGATAGTTGCTTTCTTGGCGCCTGGGATGCCTGCTTCGTTGTGACCACTGAACCCTGTGGAATACCGAACCGTGACGGAGCGGACAACGGCTTGCCCTTTGGGGTTGTGCCCGGGTCACGCTTCAGTGGACGTTCCGCCCAGGTAGGTCGAGACCGCCGAGTCTGGTCGGTCTCTGGTCTTAATTCGGTCGGGCGAGATACCCGGTTGGTCAGTTCTGCCAGGCAACGACCCAGCAGCGGCTCGTCCCGCAGCCTGGGACGGACTGCAGCCAGCGTCTCGACCCAGGCACAGGCCTGCCATAACGCCTCCAGCCGGGCCGTGCTTCGTCCCAGGTCGCGCTGCCAGGAGACCGGCGCCTGTCCGCCAGGCAGGGCCACAGACACGGGGCGCGCCGGTTTGAACAAACCAAGCATTCGGCTCATCCCTGGTCACCGCCTCCGCCGTGGGCCATCTCCAAATAGAGCAGGATCTGGCCGATGGTCATGCCGCTCACCTCCTCCGGCGTCCAACCGAATTCCTTGGCCAGGACGAAGCAAGCTCGGGCCAGTGGGGCCTGGACCAGTTCCTCAAGCGCGTTCCGGGGTGTACTGACCCCGCTGATGGCATTGATGCGCTCGACCAGGAAGCGGGCCAGGCCGGCCGGCAGTTGCGAGACCTGTTCGAACTTGAGCGCCGGCTCGACGAGTGCCTGTTGGATCATCAGTGCCGCCGACAGGTTCTCATCGTCGTGGGCGGCCTTGCCGATGCGTTGCAGGTCGCGCACGGTCAGTGGACGGAGCATTACCTGAGCCGGGCCCTGGCCATTGCTATTCAGCAGTTCGGTCGGGATCTCCACCTCGTGTGTCACAGCGCCGCCGGCCAATAGTTCTTCAGCGGTTAGCGTCACGAGTTAAGCCTCCTGCCATTGCCTTAGGATGTACCAGCCTCAGGGAACTGAGGCTCAATGACGTTGCCTTCCTTCTCGTCCTGGACTCGAATGCGGAGTGCTTTGAAGGCTACGTTTTCCATCACAAAGTCGTCCTCGGGGAGGGAGTAGGCCCAGTTCTGGAATTTCACACCGTTGAGGTGCAAGATGGCCCTGTTTCCGGGAACAGCCGGGTCGTCCAGGACAACGCTCATTTCGAGGGCTGGCTGCACGTAGGGTTCTTCAACGTTGTTCAGAAGGGCACCACGTCCCAACAATAGATGCAGCAGGGCGCCATTGATGTAGGCTCTGCCAATCGTGCCGCTGATGTAGATGTCACCCGGCTGAAGCGAGACAGCATGGCGTTGGCCGACTTCGTGAAATTCCTGAAGATTCGTCTGGACACAGACCTCGACGTTAGTGACGCGACCGATTTCGTTGACCTCATTATACGTGTCGTTCAGAATGGTATTTGCGTCGGCCCCCTCGGTTCCCTCGCCCTGAACGAGCATTAATGCGCCGTTGGTGCCGGTGAAGACGTTTGTTAATGCCATCAGATAGCCTCCTTACTCCAAGAACATGGTAACGACAATGAAGTCGATGCTGAACACTGGCCGGAGCACCATCGTTACCCGAACTATTCCCTGACGCTGTTCCTCACGAGTAGCGCTGACCTCCAGCTCATAACTGATCAACATCTCGTCCTTCATCATCCGGGTCAGGAACGCGTTGATTGAGGTCCGGAGTGCGGTGCGCACTCGCTCGTTGTTGAGCAAGCCAATGAAAGGATTGGCCGCCGAGCGGACTCCGAACTTGGCGACGTCTACGATGCGCCGGGTGGTGATCTGGTGCCAGGCAGTGTTGGTCGCCGTGGTGATGCCCTTGACGACCCGAAAGCCTAGGCGCTGCTCCAGAACTAGCACCCGGCTTTGAACGAGTTGGGACAGCTCGGCTGAGGTGAAGCGTTCTTCGAGCCCGCCCACGGGGAGGGTCTTATTGGTCAGGCTGACGTGGGCCGGGCGGCTGGCCAGCATACCAGCCACGGCCGCAGCCGCATAGGCGCCGGACAACGTGACCTCGTCACCGCTGGCGGCGTCGGTGGCTTTGATACCTGGTGCGACCAGGATGACGCGATCGCTGGCCAGGGTGTGGCCGCGCAGATCGTCCACGGTGACATTGAGGTCGCTGCCGATGACGCCAATCCGTTCCCGCTTGATCGCGTCGGTCGAGGCGGCCTGGCAATGGGCGTCCAGCTCGTCGCCGAAGTTCCTGGCAGAATCCTTGCTAGCGTCGACTTGCCCGGCAGCAAGGATAATGTGAGCCGGCTCGTTCAGCAGCTCTTCGAGGCCCTCCTTGTAATCAGCGGGACTGGCATCAGCGCCATCAGTGCCACCACTAAATACAGCGAAGGCATCGGCTGGGACGCTCGTGGACGGCAGCTCCCCGGCGTTGGTCCTTGGTTCGGCGTCCACCCAAGCCGACAGACTCGCGATGTCGGCGGCCAAGTCGTTCCCATCCACGATGGTGTACACTTCCTCGGCCTCCTGGTAGCGCAGCGTCACCTTGACCGCACTGCCGCTGTCTACGACGTACGAGGCAGTTATTGTGTCAGCCGCCGCGGGTTCTGCGCCTGCCAGGAAACTCAGCGCGCCGGTCTGGCGGTCCACTTTGACCTGGTCAGCCTGAGTTGGGTCTGGATCGTCGTCTGATAACCCGCCCCCATACAGGATCTGCAGCGAGCGGGTGACCCCGGTGGCGTCGATGAACTGGCGGATACGGTTGCGAGCACTTTTCACCACAGGCGTACGTCCCAGAGTGATGGGGGCACCGCCCAGGTGCTCCTCATCCTCGATAAAGGCGTGCTCGTCGGCTGCCTTAACGTTGACCGACAGGTCGTTGCCCCACGTGCCCTCGGTCTTGGCTGTCAGCAGGACACATTCGCCACTTGCCGAATTGAGCGTGTAGGCTGCTTTTTCAGCTGTCGTGGTGCCATCGTTCTTCTTACCGGTCACCCGGAGCGCGATGACCGTCGAGGCCCCGTGGGCGTAGGCCTGCTCCAGTGCGCGGACCAGCGTCAGTTCGCCGCTGGCGCCATCGATCCAGGCATCGTAGTCACCAAAGCGCTGGCGCGCCTCGGTGTAGCTGCCCAGGATGACGGGCTCGCCAATTGGCCCCTTGCTGGCGGTGCCAGCCACGCCCAGGTTGCCCACGGTCACTGCCCCGGGCACGATTAGCCCTTCGGGCCGCACTTCGATGTAGGTCCCTGGTAATACCATCTCTGCCATGCTTAATTCCCTCCTTGGGCCTTATGACCCTTTTTCAGAGTGAAACATACTCAAGGATTCAATGGTCAGCTAACTGCCCCGGACTCTGGCTCGCAGATACACCACTGCTCGTCTATCGAATTCAGAATCCTGGTACCATAGTTGAATGAGATCATATGCCTTCTCCAATCTGATCGGCGGGACGAATGCCAAAGTGCCGGGCTGATATACATCCGGCATTCCATCTTCATCCCAGTCTCCGAGTTCAATTGGATCTCCGGCGGGCTCGAATTCGGCCAGGAAAGCGGCTATGGAGATGAAAGTCACCTTGGCGTTACGGTCGGGGTTTGTCTGGTCGGTGACCGCGGCAAGAAACTCCTCCAGCGTTGGATAGACTGTCGGGGCGTCCGTCGACCTGCGATCCAGGCGGGCTAAGGTGACCTGATTGCCCGTCCATCCAGCCGGTAGGTAGGCCAGGATCGCGAGACCGGTTACTTGCAGTCTCGACCCGACCGAACCCGCAACCTCCAATAGCGGTGCCCCTGGATGATCACTATCTCTCTTTTCATCCCAGCGTACTATCTCGTCGGTAACCACCGTGGTCTCCCGCTGCAAGGAGTCCCGCTCCTCGGGATCACTGTGGATAGGAATGCGGGCGATGATGCTCTGGGCGTCGTCCGTGACCTGATAGCGGAACTCATACAGCATTTTGTAATCGGTGGTCTTGCGCCAGGCATTGAGCGTCGAAACGTGCTCCGCCAGCGAGGTCTCCTCGGCGGCAAAGCGCAGAAAGCCAGCGGCCCACAGTTCGTCCCTGGCAGCCAGCAGGCGCCCATGCAACGCCTCGATGGCAGTGTCCACCTCGCCAGGGTCGGTTCCCCAGAGCTGAAAGCGCACCACAGCGTCCAGGCGGCCACCCTTCAAGGCGACCACAGCGAACGAACCGCGACGCTCCGTCCCGCGCTGGTTGCCTATAGCCAGGGGGCGCTCGGTTAGGCTGGTGATTGAAACGCTGGGCGCAGGCAGGGGAGGCACTGGCGTGGGCAGATAGTTGTTCAGGACAGCCAACATGTCGGCCAGGACCTGGTCCAGGGAAGGAGCACTATTCGCCGTCAGGGCCCGTGCTGTAGGAGCCCTACGTGCGGCGGGCGAAGGCGCCTCGGCAGATGTTGGCTCAGTCGGCGGCTCCTCGCTCGGGGTCTCTGCTTCAGGTCGCAAGAATGAGAAAACCGAACTCATCGGACCTCCTGGGTGGGGTGTGGCTGATTCGACATCAGCAGCAGGCTATAGAGATACGGTCCGCAAGTGCTCAATGCCAGCCTGTGAAAGATAGTATCCATCCTTTTAGCCATTGTCTGATGCGCCAGCGTATTCCAAACTCTATGTCCATCCTCTCAAGATAGGGCACAATGAAGCCTGAGATGCCGTCCAAGTCTTTCAGATAACGTCGTTGGCCACTGGGTACGTGCGTGATGTGGCCTCGCCACGTCGCATGGCCGGCTTCTTCAACGGTTTCTTCGAGCCAGATCTTGACGATGAAAGAATGTGTGTACCCCTCGGGAAAGTCCAACCTGTGATCCCCTTATCAGGGCCAAATCAAAGTCAAGGTGCAGGGCATGTTTGCCATCCAAACGTTGGGCGGTACATCATACCAGTTGTCAGAGGGCCAGGTTGTTGATGGTGAAGTGAAAAGCAGTGGGGATATTTGGAGAAAGCATCCGCGTAGAGCCGATACCGCCACGCTTATACTATAGCATAGCTACAGTATAGCATGATGCTGTCTGTCGCAGCATCTCCCGAGCGTCTGTGCCAGCGTCTATCGGGGCAGATGTCAGGGGGTGAAATGATCATTTATGGCCGTTCAGGGCTGCCTCGACCGCGTAGATGGCCTCTTGAAGCTGACGCTCGACTTCGGCCAACACCGTCTGAAGCTGCTTGAGGTGGTGCAGCGTCTCGTCCAGCGTAGGAGGTGCTTCCTGGGGGGGGGAGCCATCATTGCTGGCTATAACCTGGCTACGATCCACCAGCCGGCCAGAGCGGATTTGCCGGTAGAGCGCTACGGTGCGTTCTGAGGGGTCCACGCCCAGCTCTTCACGTAAAAGGGCGACACAACGCTCGTACTGGCGCAAGGCGGCGGTGCGATCCCCGGCCAGGTAGTACAGGCGCATGAGCCGCCGGTGGATTCGTTCGTGAGCAACGTCGTACCGCAGAGCGCAGGTGCCACAGGCCAGCCCCACCTCATACTGGCCGTGAGCCTCGCAGTAGGCCATCTGTTTTTCCAGCATGCTCAGGTACATGCGCTGTAGCCGTTCCCGCTCGAAGAGGCACCAGTCCTGGTACCAGCCTTCAAGCAAATCACCCCGGTAGAGGTTCAACGCCTCCTGCATGATCTGCGCCCCCTGTCCATCCAATTCCTCGCCTGATATCCCCTGAACACGGGCGTAGGCTTGTTCGAACTCCATCACATCCAGCCAGAGGCCGGCTTTCGGACTGAGACCCAGAGACTCGGAGTCAGTTACCTGGATACCGTGGTCCAGCACCGTCTGCAACTGCCATAGGGTGTGGCGAAGGTACTTCATAGATTGCTCCGTAGTGCTCTCAGGCCACAGCAAATCAGCCAGAGCCTGGCGAACATGGGGACGCTCACGGTGGAGTAGCAGATAGGCCAGGAGTTCCTGCCCTTTGCGAGAATTCCAGGCATCCAGCACCTGATCGTCCCGGTGCACCTGGAGCTGGCCAAACAGGCGAATGGTTAAGACACACATAATAACATCCCCCCTCGTAATTACTCAGTCATCAGGTGCAACCCCACAGGTGGGCTTCACTCCGTACTATGTATGCTTAGGATTCGCAAATAAACAACTTCCTGCATTTGTGGTGGATTTCGTGGGGAAAACGGTTGGAAGTTGGGTACGATTGAAATATCATATATATAAACGATCTAAAATGTAAAATTTGTTCGTGAAAAGAACTATACTGCAATGTAACAAGGGGGGACGTGATCACTGATCGTGGGAATTTGATGCCTGTTAACAGAGCAGAATGGTACTTGCTGTATTGGCGGCGGATTGTATCTTGGATTGTAAAATGCTATTTAGCAGAAGCAAGAAGATAAGGCGTGGAAGTAAAGTAGAGGAAGGGGGTGTAATCTACCAATTACTATCATTCTACCACAGGTCGCGTCCTAGCGCAATCAATTGCCGGAATTGCTGTGGAGCGCCGGAGCCTGAACGAGACAGCTAAGTTTCTTGGGTGTATAATATTAATGTAGTAAGCCCGATCCAGAGAGACAATTAAAGGGAGCTATATATGCCACAGCAAACCAATTACAAAGCGGAACTTGTAGGCGCGTTTGGCGACCCCATCGCCGAGAACCCCACCGGCGTCATGCAGGAGGCGGCCTTCCAGGCCCTCGGCTTGCAGTGGCGCTACCTGCTGATCGAGGTCCATAAGGGCGACCTGGAGGGTGCGGTCA
>JAHELX010000491.1 GCA_024643945.1 Anaerolineales bacterium | reverse complement strand
AAGCCAAGGCGATCCTGATCCAATTGATTACCCAGCAAGGTGTGGAGGTGATCGCCATCGGCAACGGCACCGCCAGCCGCGAGACGGAGCAGTTGGCGGCCGAACTGATTTCAGAAGTCAGAAGTCAGAAGTCAGAAGTCAGAGACCTTGCCTACGTGATCGTGAGCGAAGCGGGGGCGTCGGTCTACTCGGCCAGCGATCTGGCGCGCAAAGAGTTTCCCGACCTGGACGTCAGCATGCGAGGCGCCATCTCCATCGCGCGCCGCCTGCAAGACCCGCTGGCTGAGCTGGTCAAGATCGACCCCAAATCCATCGGCGTCGGCCTGTACCAGCACGACGTGAATCAGAAGCGGTTGGGCGAGACATTAGACACGGTGGTGGAGAGCGCGGTCAACCACGTGGGGGTGGACGTCAACACCGCCAGCGCGCCGCTGCTCAGCTACGTGGCCGGGGTCAGCCGCCGGGTGGCGGATGCGATCGTCAAGCACAGGGAGCAACATGGCCCCTTCCACCGCCGCGAAGAGCTGAAAAAGGTGAAGGGCCTGGGGGAGAAGACCTACCAGCAGGCGGTCGGCTTTTTGAAGATCCCCGACGGCGAGCGGCCACTGGACAACACCTTCATCCACCCCGAAAGCTATCCGGTGGTCGAGCGGCTGTTCGAGTACCTGGACGTGCGCGGCGACGAGCGAGATCTGCCGGCTCGGATCGAGCGGCTGAGTCGTCAGGAGGATTTAAGCGATTTGGCGGGTCTGTTGGAAGTGGGCGAGCCGACCCTGGTCGACATCCTGGAAGCCCTACGCAAGCCGGGCCGCGACCCGCGCGACGAGCTGCCGCCGCCCCTGCTGCGCCAGGATGTGCTGAAGATGGAAGATCTGAAAGAGGGGATGATCCTCAAAGGTACGGTGCGTAATGTGGTAGACTTCGGCGCGTTCGTAGACATCGGCGTCAAGCAGGACGGGCTGGTGCACATCAGCCAGATGGCCGACCGTTACGTAAAGAGCCCGTTTGAGGTGGTCAGCGTGGGAGACGTGGTGACGGTGAAGGTGATCAATGTGGACCTGGAGCGAGGGCGTATTGGACTGAGTATGAAGGAGCTGAAGTAGCACAACTCACCGGCGGGCGGTTTCGGTTATCCTGTGAGCACTGGCTTCAAAATCGGTCATCACAATCTCGTAAACAGACCGGCCCAAAACCCGTTTGAGCTGACCGTCCTCAAGCAGAGCACAGGCAGCTTCGTCGATGCCCAGCCCAAGCGCCGTCCGGGTCCTGGCCATAGCCTCCAAAACGTGGGGCAAGGCATTCCACTGGGTGAAATGGACCCCCAGAATGAGATCGCTGACGAGGCCCAGACCGGTCACGATTCTGACCGAAGCATCGCCTGTATCTTCCGGGGGTATGGCACACACCTCGGGCGCGATCAAGGCTCCGGCAGACAGACCGGCCAGGGGGACACCCTTTTGATAGCGCTCACGGATTATGCCCCGAATCGGCTGGGTGGCATATAAACGATGATAGACAGTCGTGTCTCCTCCACCGATGAAGATGCCGGTCGCTGCGCGCAGCTTAGCCGATACTGCGTCCAGGTCCAAGGCGCCGTTTGCGGCCGGTACGATGACCTCATATCGAGGCACGCCGCGCCGTGTCCAGGGCCGAGTGTATTCGGGCAAGAAATCTTCCCATCCGGGTGCTCCTGCCAACAGGAGAGCAATTGTGGCCTCACTGCCACCCGCGGCCGGGACAAACTCCTCGGCGACCCTATCAAAGATGGAACTGCTGCCACCTAGCAAGAAAAGAAGGTTGCGAACCGCCATTCCTCTGCCCTCCCCAGAGCCGACAGATTTTAATAGAGTTTGTCAGGTCCCTCTTCGCGTCCGGCAGCCCATGCCGCCGGGCGTATGATATGCTGCCCCTCCCGCTGGCGGACCTCCAGCGCGAAGTTGAAGTGATCGATGTCCAGGGCGCATTCCAGGTCGGCGGCCGGGAAGGCCGGGTCTGCCCGGGTGAACAGCCGGCCTGCCCAGGACTGGCGCACGCGGCGCATGATGGCCCCCCGGTCGACGGGTGCCCCGGTCAGCAGCGCCTCCAGGTAGTCGGCGCAGGCCGCGTCTTCGTCGCCCGGTCGGTCCGGCCGCGCGCCGGTAATCACGAACGTCACCGTCTCTGGCGCGTGGCGGCGGATGGTCTCGGCTGTGGCTCCCGCAACCACCAGGCTGGCGACCAGCAGTCGCCGGGCGTTTCGGCTGCGCATCACGCCCTGGGTGCCGGCGCTGGTGCGCTGCACCAGGTGCCGCCCCGACAGATCCACATCCAGGAATGCGGCGGGCGAATTGCCGAAGTCGAAGCCC
This sequence comes from Anaerolineales bacterium, assembly GCA_024643945.1. The sequence continues at coordinate 2,788 of JAHELX010000491.1, read as the reverse complement.
GCCACCGGCCGGCCACCGACTTCACCCATCACCAGCCAGCCGGGGTTTTGCGCGCGCAGCGCCAGGGCTTCCTCGACCGTTGCCACGGGCCGGATGTCGACGGCCCCGGCAGCAAAGGCGTAGGCGGCGGTGGTGAAGGCGCGCAGTACGTCGATGACGACGACGGTGTCCGTGGCCTCATGGCACGTCTCCAGGGTAGCTCGCTCGATGTTCATGGTGCCGGCTACCCGCCCAACTCGAGCACCAACTCGTGAATCCGGTCCAATGCAGGCACCAGGTAGTCTTTGGGCAAACCAAAGGCGATGCGCAGGAAGTGATCCAACCCAAAGTGGTCGCCGGGCACGATGAGCACGCTCTTTTCCCGGCGCAGGCGTTGGGCCAGCTCGGTGGAGTTGATGTCCAGGTGATAACGGACGAAAGCGATGGCGGCGGCATCTGGCGGCCTCAGGCTGAAGGTATCGGCGTGGCTCTCCATCCACTTTTGCAGAATCGGATAGCCAAGCCGGATGTAGCGGCGGGTGCGCTCCAGCAGGCGCGGGCGCACCTCCGGCGACAGTGCGATGGCGGCCAGGATGTTGGAGAGCATGGTGGCGCTGATGGTGGTGTATTCGTGGCGCATCCAGATAGCTTGGATGGTGTCCGGCGGAGCCACCACCCAGCCCAGGCGCAGCCCCGGCAGGCCGTAGGCCTTGCTCATGCTGCCCATGGCCAGCACCCGGTCGTAGCGCCCGTAAAAGGACGGATTTTCCTGGTCCGACAGGCGGTCGGCGCCGCGATACACCTCGTCGGCCAGGATCCAGGCGCCGACGCGATCGGCGCAGGCCACGATGGCATCCATTTCGGCTTCGGTCAAAATACGCCCGGTAGGGTTGTTGGGGTTGCAGACGGCGATCAGCCTGGTGTGCGGCGTGACGGCCGCCTCGAGTTCGGCCACGTCGGGCGCCCAGCCCTTTTCTTCAAGCAGGTGAAAGGTCTTGACCTTAAGGCCGTGGTTTTTGGCGACTCCCCAGATTTGCATGTAGTTGGGCAGCATGACGACGATTTCATCCCCGGCTGCCAGCATGGTGCGGGTGGTGATGTAGTTGGCCTCGGCCGCGCCGACGGTTACCAGGACGTTGTCGGGACCGGCGCCATGGTACAGGTTGGCGATGTTTTGGCGCAGTTCGGGAATGCCGTTGACGTGCGGATAACCCAGGCCGGTAGCCAGCAACCTGTCTACCATGCGGGGGTCGCCGCCCAGCAGCTCACTCAGCGACAGCGGATGCACGCCGCTTTCGGACAGATTGTACTCGACCTCCTGCTCAAATTGGGACATCCAGCGTTCCAGGGCGAAGGGCTGAAATTGGGTCATTGACGTCTCCTGTGAAATGAACGAGGATAGGGCAAAAAGGAACCAATCAATTTGGCTTCGACAGGCACTAATGATAGAATTTACACCACAACGGCGCCGGATGCAAGCCGCTTGATGTTGAGGGGTGCATTTCACTTCGGGGGCAGACCTAACCCCCAGCCCCTTCCCCCCTTTGCAGGGACAGGCTACCAGGGAAGGGGGAATTGCTCCCTTCTCCGCGTTGGGGAGGGGTTTGCCCCCAAACTGAAATACACCCGATGTTGAGACCACAGGGAGGGAAGAGTGGAAAATATTGACTTTATGTGGGGTGTCAAGATCCCCATGGGCGATGGGGTACGGCTGAACGCCACCGTCTACAAGCCCAAGGCTCCTGAGCCGACACCCGTCATTTTCACCCTGACACCTTATATCAGCGACAGCTATCATCCGCCCGCGTGGTACTTTGCCCAGAAGGGTTACGCGTTCGCCCTGGTGGATTGCCGGGGGCGCGGTAACTCTGAGGGCGAGTTCGAGCCCTTTGTGAACGAGGGGCGCGACGGCCACGACATTGTTGAGTGGCTGGACAGCCAGCCATGGTGCAACGGCGCGGTGACGATGTGGGGCGGCTCTTACGGGGGCTTTGACCAGTGGATGACACTCAAGGAATTTCCACCTCATCTCAAGACCATCGTCCCGGTCGCATCGGCGCATTCGGCGGTGGATTTCCCCTTCTTCAAGAATATCTTCTTTCTCTACGAGATGCAGTGGCTCACGCTCACCAGTGGTGTGACAGGCAACGCGACTCTCTTCGCCGAGGCGTCGGTCTGGATTGAGAAGTTCCGGGAGCGCTACCTGAGCCACCGCCCCTTCAAGGAACTCGACCAGATCGTCGGCAACATGACCACACACTTTCAGACATGGCTCCAGCACCCTACCCCCGACGAGTATTGGGATCGCATGAAGCTGACCCTGGAGGAATACGGCCGCATCAACCTACCAATCCTGTCCATCACCGGCCATTACGATGACGATCAGCCCGGCGCGATGCATTACTATCACCAACATATGCAATCGGCCTCGCCGGCGCGCGACCAGCACTATCTCATCATCGGGCCGTGGGATCACGCCGGAACGCGGACACCCAACAAAGAATTTGGCGGGCTGAAGTTTGGTGAGGCCTGCTTGCTCGACATGAACAAACTGCACAAAGAGTGGTACGATTGGATGCTCAAAGGCGGCCCGAAGCCCGAGTTCCTCAAGAAGCGGGTGGCGTATTACCTGATGGGCGCGGAGGAGTGGAAGTACGCGGACAGTCTCGAAGCGATTTCAGATGCCACGCTGCGTCTGTATCTCAGCTCGGTCAACGGGCAGGCGCATGATGTTTTCCACTCAGGGACTCTGGACGAAACAGCGCCCGAGCAGTGCTCGCCTGACCAGTACATGTATGATCCGCTGGAC
>JAHELX010000039.1 GCA_024643945.1 Anaerolineales bacterium | reverse complement strand
TAGGCCTTTGGTAGGCTTGACAAATGGCCTGTATTTGACTATACTGTGACCTATATCTTGGAGGGGCTGTAGCTCAGCTGGGAGAGCGCATCAATCGCACTGATGAGGTCAGGGGTTCGAATCCCCTCAGCTCCACCACAATAGTCCAAAAGCGGTGAGCAGGAGTAGTAGGTCATCCCCGCAGAGAGCCGGGCCCGATGCGTCGGGTGCCGCCGGGCCAGGGGCCGGGCGTGCAAGAAACCAGGTGGAACCTCGGCACAGGTGTTCCCGGGGAACGCCATAAGACTGAACTCGCCTGTGAGCTTCGGCGGTGAGGAGGGTCAGCTCGCCAGCCGCCGACGAGTGGCAACCGTTACCTTGCTTTGAGCGGATGGAAGTATTCATCTGATCATCCTATCGCGACGAGCAGATTATGATGGGGCTGTAGCTCAGCTGGGAGAGCGCTTGAATGGCATTCAAGAGGTCAGGGGTTCGAATCCCCTCAGCTCCACCTCACTCCATCAAGCGGGGTGGTACCACGGAGGCAAGCCCTTCGTCCCTGAGAGGCGGAGGGTTTTTGTTATACAGGGGGGACAGAGCCGTCTCTCTATATCAAACTAAGCAGGAGGTCTACCGGTTATGTCTATCCCCAAATCTGAGGTCATCTGGTTCAATGGGGAATTCGTCCCCTGGGACGAGGCCAAAGTACACGTGTTGTCGCACGCATTGCATTATGGATCAAGTGTCTTTGAGGGCATTCGGGCCTACAAAACCCCCAATGGGCCGGCGATATTAGGGCTCAAGCCCCACGTGGATCGACTGTTCTTCTCGGCCAAAGTGATGCATATGGAGATCCCTTACAGCCGCGAAGAATTCGCGGAAGCTATCAAAGTCACCGTCCGGCGCAACAAACATGAAGCTTGCTACATCCGCCCCCTGATCTTCCGGGGTTACGATTCGCTGGGGGTCTATCCGCTAACTTGCCCCTTGGAGATGATCATCGCCACCTGGGAGTGGGGCGCCTACCTGGGCCCTGAAGCCCTGGAAAAAGGCGTTGACGTGGGGGTAAGCAGTTGGCGACGTATGGCGCCTGGCACGGCGATGGCATTGGCCAAGATCGGTGGCCAATATACCAACTCGCAGATGGTGGTGATGGAGGCTCGCAGCCGGGGACTGGCAGAGGGCATCACCCTCGACATCCACGGCTTCGTGAGCGAGGGGAGCGGTGAGAACGTCTTCTTGGTCTACAACAGTCACATCTATACAACGCCCTTATCGGCCTCGATCCTGGCTGGTGTTACTCGCCGCTACGCCATCGCGCTCCTGAACGACCTGGGCTATGAAGTTCAGGAACAGAGCATCCCGCGCGATATGCTCTATGCGGCTGACGAACTTTTCTTCACCGGCACAGCCGTCGAGGTCACGCCTATTAAGACTGTTGACGGCCTGCCCGTCGGCAGCGGCACGCGTGGTCCTATCACCAAGGCGCTGCAAGACGAATTCTTTGCCATCACTCAAGGCAAAAAGCCAGATCGACACGGCTGGTTGACCCTGGCCAACGAATAGAGGCGATTCAACATTAGGGAACCTCGATAGAAACCTATTCTCATCAGGAGGGTTGAGATCTAGATTGACTCCTATTGCCCATATCGGTGCCGGCGTCGTCGGTGCCTTCCTACTCGACACCTTTGTCTTTCACCGACCCCTGACCGCCGAGACGCTGGCCCTATCTGTGGGCTTGAGTCTGCTCCCGGACCTGGACGCGCCGGTGGTTGCGGCTCTTGGAGGAGATTGGCCGCCCCGGGAACGAAATGATCATCACTCGTCATTTACTCATACACCGCTTTTCTACCTGGCAATCAGCCTGATATTGGCGGCGTTCGTGTCCATCCGGGGAGGAGCGTTTTTCGGTGCGCTGGCGATGATTCACCTGGCTCTCGATAGTTGGGCCACTGATGACGGTATCATGTGGCTGTGGCCCCACAAACATAAGCAATATGCACTGCTGCCAGTGCCCGTCCGTGACGACGATGTGTATGGCTGGCGCTACTACCGGCACCATTACTTTCAAGAGCGCCAGCGCGCGGCCTGGGCCGAGATGGCGCTGGCGGCCATGGGATTGGCAGTCATCGCCTTTACGCTGGCGTCATTGCCAGGTGGCCTACGATGGTAAATGACAGGAAGTAGGAGAAGAGATATGAGCAATAGCTGGGTTCCGCAGGAAATAGAGCCCAAATGGCAGAAAAAATGGGAGGCCGACGGTCTGTATCAGGCGAAGATCGACCCCTCGCAGACCAAGTATTATGCCCTGACCATGTATCCATATCCTTCGGGCGACCTGCACATGGGACACTGGTACGCGATGGTCCCCTCCGATGCACGCGCCCGTTGGATGCGCATGCGGGGCTATAACGTCCTCTTCCCTATGGGCTTTGACGCCTTTGGCCTGCCGGCCGAAAATGCGGCCATCAAGCGCGGGATTCATCCCAAAAAGTGGACCTACGCCAACATTGAGCGTATGCGGAAGCAACTACGCTCGATGGGTGCCATGTTCGACTGGGAACGGGAGTGTGTCACCTGCGATCCCGAATACTATCAGTGGACTGAATGGTTCTTCCTCAGGCTCTACGACGCCGGGCTGGCCTATAAGAAGGAGGCACCTGTTGACTTCTGCCCTCACTGCAACACGACGCTGGCCCGCGAGCAGGTGTGGGGCGAAGACCGTCACTGCGAGCGCTGCGGGACCCCGGTCATCAAAAAAGATCTGGAGCAGTGGTTCTTCAAAATCACAGATTATGCCGAAGAGCTGCTGGATTTCAGCAAGATGGAATGGCCGGAGCGGGTGATGACGATGCAGCGCAACTGGATCGGGCGCAGCCAGGGAGCGGAGGTGGTCTTCCGCACCGAAAAGGGAGGTCACCAACTCCCCATCTTCACCACCCGACCCGATACCTTGTGGGGCGCAACCTTCATGGTATTGGCCCCCGAGCATCTATTAGTGGAGGAGCTGACCACTGACGACCACCGCGCCGAGGTGGAAGCATACGTCGAGCGGGCTCAGCGTATGACCGACATCGTCCGCGAGGCAGCCGACCGCGAAAAAAGCGGCGTCTTCACCGGGGCGTATGCCATCAACCCTGTCAACGACGAGCGTATCCCTATCTGGGTCGCCGACTACGTGCTGATGACCTATGGCACCGGCGCAATTATGGCCGTCCCTTGCGGCGACCAGCGCGACTTCGAGTTCGCCCAAACATACGGGCTGCCCATTCCCGTCGTCGTTGCTCCCAAAGGCTGGGATGGACAACCTTTTACCGAGGCCTACGTCGAGCCGGGCATAATGGTCAACAGCGGCTCCTTCGACGGCTACCCTACCATCGGCAAATATAGCCTGGAGGAGTGGTCGCCCGAACTGGCCGAAGAATACGGCCTGCCCGCCGACCTGACACCCGAAACTGAAGGGGTGCGCGCCGTCACGCGTTGGCTGGAAGAGAAGGGTATTGGCAAATTCGCCGTAACCTATCGTCTGCACGATTGGCTGATCAGCCGCCAGCGCTACTGGGGTGCGCCTATCCCGATGATCCAATGCCCCGCCTGTGGCATCGTACCCGTGCCTTACGAAGATCTACCGGTGCTGCTGCCGGAGGATGTAGAATTTATGCCCACGGGCGAGTCGCCGCTCAAGTTCCACAAGGGTTTTCGTTATGTAAAGTGCCCTCAATGCGGCGGTGACGCCGAGCGAGAGACGGACACGATGGACACCTTCATGTGCTCTTCGTGGTATCAGTACGCCTTTATGGAGAAGCACTGGAAGGCCGGGGAAACGCTCCACGCCGACGACAAGCCCTTCAACCCGGAGGAGGGAGCCTACTGGCTGCCTGTTGACCAATACACCGGTGGCATCGAGCATGCCACAATGCACCTGCTCTACACGCGCTTCTTCACCAAAGCCATACGCGACATGGGTATCGCCAGTTTCGACGAGCCGATGAGCCGGTTGCATAACCAGGGAACCATCCTGGGTGAAGACGGCGAGAAAATGAGCAAAAGCCGGGGCAATGTCATCGCCCCCGACGACCTGGTACAGATGTACGGGGCCGATGTCGTGCGTGGCTACTTGATGTTCGGCTTCCGCTGGGAACAAGGGGGCCCGTGGAGCAGCACTGGCGTGCTGGGCATACAGCGCTTCTTGGAGCGCGTTTGGACGCTGGTGTTGGGGGAGTCAGCGTCGCAGGAGCGTGACTCGACACCGGACGACACGCAAGTGCGCGCGTTACGCCGCCGGCAGCACCAGACTATCCGCAAAGTCACGCAAGATATGGAGAGATTCTCCTTCAACACGATGATTGCGGCGCTGATGGAATACACCAACTACCTGGTTAAGGCCAAAGAAACAGCCGTCGTCCATACGGCGGCCTGGGATGAGGCCATTGAGATGCTGCTATTGCTGATGGCCCCCTCGTTTCCTCACATCAGCCAAGAACTATGGGCGCGCATCGGCCAGCCTTATAGCATCCACCAGCAAGCCTGGCCAACGTGGGACGAGGAACTGGCCGCCGAGGAGACGATCACCATCGTGGTGCAAATCAACGGCAAAGTGCGTGACCGCTTCGATGCGCCGGCCGACATCAGCGAAGAGGAAGCCAAAGCGCAAGCCCTGGCCACCCCCGGCGCGGAGAAGTACCTGGACGACAAGCAACCGCTGAAGGTGATTTACGTCCCCGGTCGGTTGGTGAACATCGTAACGTGAAGCGTGAAACGTAAAACGTGAAAGCGTAAATACATGAGAGATACACTTACGTTTCACGTTTTACGTTTCACGTTTCACGTTTTACGCTTTTACGTTTCACGTTTTACGCTTTTACGTTCCACGCTTCACCGCTTTGGCCTCATACCGGCTATTAGGCACCCGCCCGTCGGCCCGAACCAGGAAGCGCTCATGCTCAAAGCCGCCTCCGGTAAATTCGACCACGACGCCCCCTTTGTCAGCCTGAAGACGAGTCAAGGTCTTATTAAACATATTCTGCAAGATCACTGTCAACTGCTGTTCAGATAACCGGACCTCCTGCTCAGCCAGGTTCACCATCCCATTGATCAGCGGACCCAACCGGCTTAAATCGCCAGGCTCCAGATTGCGCAGCCCCCCAAGGGCCTCGGTCATCCGGCGCGCCCACTGGACAGCAGCAAAATCAACTGACATACCATTACCCCCCTGATAGTTCCTGTCGCCTTGCACGTCACAAAATGCCCCTCTTCGTAGAGACCTGCCAGCGGCGTATCCCAGTATACCAAACTTAGCCACAACTTACAATGTGGAGAGGCGCCGTGTGCGCGTTTCGCCCTTGTGCATTATAATGGACCCCACCTCCCAGAAGGAGACACACACCTGAACAGGACATCACGTCATGTGAACATTGCCCCAGCCCAAACTAACACAGGCCGGGTGGCACGAGCGGCCAGCCTGGTGATGGTACTCTTTACAGCCAGTCGTGCTATGGGATTGTTGCGGGAGATGGTCATCTCCCGGCAATTTGGCACCAGCGGCGAACTGGATGCTTACCTGGCCGCCTTCAAATTGCCCGACTTATTCTTTGCCTTGATGGCTGGCGGCGCCTTGGGGTCGGCATTCATCCCCGTCTTCGCCGATTACTTGGCCCACGACGACGAGGTGGGAGCATGGCGGCTGGCTTCGGCAATTATCACCTGGGTGATGCTACTTCTGTCGGCGGCGGGAGCGCTGGCTGCGCTAACCGCCCCGACGTTGGTAGCCCACCTCATCGCCCCTGGGTTTACCCCCGCCCAGCAATCGCTCACAGCGGAGTTGATGCGCTGGATGCTTGTCTCCACTGTTATTTTCGGCGTGAGTGGCGTCGTGATGGGGATCCTTAATGCTCGCCAGCACTTCTTGTTGCCAGCACTAGCTCCCGTCGTTTACAATGCGGCCATCATCGCCGGCGTTTGGTTCCTGGGGCCAAGCATAGGAGTACGGGGGGCGGCAGTGGGTGTGGTACTCGGCGCGGTTGGGCACCTGTTGTTGCAGGTGCCAGGCCTCTGGCGTCAAGGGATGCGATTCAAGCCCAGGCTAGCCTCCCACGACCCCGGCGTGCGCGAAGTGGGGCGATTGATGGTCCCGCGTGCCTTCGGCCAGGGAGCGGTCGAGCTGAATTATCTGGTCAACGTGATATTGGCCTCAGGAATGCCAGCAGGTAGTCTGGCCGCGCTGAACTATGGACGTATCATGATGCTGCTGCCCGAAGGAGTGATCGCCCAGTCAGTGGCCATCGCCGCCTTTCCCACTTTTTCGGCGCTCGCCGCCCGCGGCGAGAAGGACGAATTACGCCACCTATTAGTAGTCACTTTGCGCAGTGTGCTTTATCTCACCCTACCAGCGGCGGTGGGGCTGTTCTTGCTGCGGAAGCCGCTGATCAGCCTTATTTTCCAGGGCGGAGCATTTGATGCCCAGTCCACCCATGCCACGGCCTGGGCGTTGATGTTCTACGCGCTAGGCCTGGTAGGCCACGCGATGGTCGAGATTGTAACGCGTGCGTTTTACGCCCTGCACGACACGCGCACGCCGGTGGTGGTCGGCATATTGGCTATGCTGGCGAACATCGCCCTGAGTCTGGGGCTGATGTCGCTCTTCGGCGCAATGGGCTGGATGCCTCACGGCGGGTTAGCATTGGCCAACTCATTGGCGACTTTGGGCGAAATGGCTGTTTTGCTTTATCTGATTCGGGGGCGATTGGGAGGACTGGAGGGGCGGCGATTCGCCACCACATTAGGACAGATAGGGCCAGCCTGCCTGGCATTGTTGGCTGGCCTGGTGACCCTATCGCGAATGTTAGCCGATTCGCCTGCCTGGCTAATAACTATCAGCGGGGTCGTGCTGGGGGGGGGAATTTACGGCCTGGTTACGCTGCTTCTGGGGTCAGAAGAGCCGGTGGCTTTGATCCGAGGAATTCGAGGCCGAGTCGGTCTTTGAGCCGCCGCGGCTTATCTGCGCCAGCCAATCGGGCGCCCGGTTGGTCATAATCCTCCTCCAGGTTTTCAGGAGTCGATTGCTTACCCATGCTGGATCGAGGCAGAGCGCTCGACCAACTGACGTGGCAAAGGCTCCCCTTCGATCAGCGCCTGGTAGACAGCCACCATCTGCTCCCCTACCCGTTCCCACGAAAAGAGCGTTTTGGCCCGTTCGCGGAGGCGTTGGCCCAACACTGCTTGCTCGGCGTCAGACATATCCAGCATTCGCCTCAAGGTAGCCGCCAGCGCTGAGGCGGTACGTTCGGAAGCGTACCGCCCCCAATCGCCCAGATACTCCCGGCTCACCGGCGTGTCGAAGGCGGCCGTCGGCAGTCCCATGCCCATATAGTTGAGGATTTTTCCGCTTCCCTCGGTGGCCGAAATTTTGGGAGCTACGGCTATGTCACCCAATGCCAGGTAGCGCGGCGCATCCTGGTAGGGAATTTTGCCAGTGAAAGTGACCACGTCGCTCAGCCCTAGCTCAGCGGCCCGGCACTGATATGGCTCGTGGGGAAAGCCCATCAGCAGCAGGTGAAAATCAGCTCGTTCTTGCTTGAGTTGCTGGACAGCTTCCAGCAGTAACCCAATGCCCTGGTATTCGGCCAGCAAACCCAGGTAGACAATGACCCGTTTGTTGGGCGGCACACCCAATTCGCGCTTGAGTGCCCCGTTTTCACCATCTGAGTTGACACTCGGTAAAAAATTATCGGCATTCACGCAATCGGGTGTGGGGTAAATCCGCTTTTCAGGAACTCCAAATTTCTGCTTGAGCAGGTTGGCTGCGTGCTGGGAACTGGTCAGTAGAACCGGTGCAGCGTGATTAATGCGGGTCTCCAGCCACAGCAACGGCCGGTAGGTCCAGCTATCTTCCCGCAGCCAGTGATGATCTACCATCTCACTGGTCATGCTGCCCTGAAAATCAAAGACCAGCGGTGTACGGCTGAGCTTGCTCAAGAACCAGCCCAGCAGCCCACCTTCGTGTAAGTGGGCATGGATGATATGCGGCCGGTCGCGCAACACGTGCCATACGGCCTTGATCGCCAGCATTACGTCCAGATAGAGCCTGTGACGTGACGAACCGACGATCACCCGATAGTTAAACGGGACGCCCCAACAGCGCCGCACGTCCAGGCCGGCTATGTCATTTCCGTTGGGATAGGCCAAAATGGTGACGCGGTGGCCCAGCTTACGCAGGATCACCGCTTCTTCCAAGATACGGACGTGGCACCCATAATCGGCAAAGAACATCGTGGGGGCCAGCATTAGTATGTTGTAGGATCGCCGTGGAGGTTCGGCCGCCATAAGTAGTTACCTAATTTGCTGATTTGAAGCCAGTACTCTGTCAAGGGTGATTTGAAGGGTAAGAACGAGCGCTATGGAAGCCAAGATTACCCGTCACTTCCCCAAAGGGGACCTATGGGTTAGCTTTGACAGAGCACCAGTTATCAAGGCCAGCTTCCGCGCCCGTGGCAGCCGCTTCAGCGCCAATTCGCGCTGCTGCGCGCTGCGCCGGTCAGGATGCTCTTCCCAGTATACCAACTTCACCGGGCGGCGCGAACGAGTATAGCGCCCGCCCCTTCCTGCATTGTGGGCAGCCACGCGCCGCTCCAGATCCGTAGTCCAACCAGTGTAGTAGCTGCCATCGGCACATTGCAGGATATACACAAAGGTCACGAGCGGCGGCGCCCTCCCCCAATGAGCAACTGGCGCATAAAGCTGCCTCGCTCTACCTCGGCGGCAGGCCTGACCTCAGCGAACCTGTTGCCCCGATCCCGAAGCCATTGATGCCGGGCGGTCAGTGCTCGATCGATGGATTGGGCCAGAGGCTCAGGTTCCCCATTGGCAATTAAGTCACGCACTTCCTCCAGGACAACCATGTAAGCGTCGAGCCAGCGCGCCAGATTGCGCCTGTTGGATAGCAATAAGCTGCTTAACGCATCCGGGTCTTCTCCGATGAGAGCGCTGATTCGCTCGTAGCTCCCTCCAGCCAGCTTCTGCATTTCGTTCCAGCCAGCCTCATACATCGTGCCATTGGTCAAAGCCAACGCCAGTGCCAGCGGTAAGTGCTCTACACCGGCTATCAGACCATCGTGCTCGGCTGCATCCAGGTAATAGGGACGCCCGCCCATCAATGTAACCAGGTTGGAGACCAGGCCGACCGCATCAGGATGAGCGTCGGAGGCGGGAGTGATACAGTACAGGTTATCCCGAAAGAGGTCGGCCTCGGCCGCATCGGGTCCTGAGCCGGTCGAGGTCACTACCGGGTTGCCGCCGATGAAATTCACCGTTTCGGGCAACAGGTCCTGCGACCACTGGAGTACCTGCTCCTTCAAACTGGCCGTGTCGGTAACGACGCTTCCCTCTTTGAGATAGGGGGCCAGCGCCCGAAGTGTCTCCTCAATCCCATTCAAAGGGATGGCAAGGATGACCAGGTCGGCGTTCTCACAGGCGCCGATCAGATTCCAGTCAGTTTTGTCAACAGCTTGCATACGCTGGGCAGCGGCCGCATGTTTTGACTCTTTGTCATGGCCCACGATGTAGAGAGGCTGATCTGCCTGGTGAAGCGCCAACCCGATCGAAGTACCGATGCAACCAGTGCCTACAATGGTGATTTGTGTTTTCTCTGGCACAATTTTCTCCTAGTTTTCGTCATCGGCTGCCTGCAACGTGCGCAGCAGCCGATCATCTAATCTACCAGCCGTGGGAGGTAGGCATTATCCCACCAACATCCCCCGCAGGGCTTGAGTGGGCCACCACAGAACTGAAAAAACGGGCAATCCGATGTAACTCAACATCAGCAAACCGAACAGAACTATAGGCCCATAGGGCTGAAGCCGTTCCACCTGGTACGCCCACTGGCGGGGGAGCACTCCGCGTAACACACTGAACCCATCCAGGGGAGCCAGAGGAATGAGGTTAAAAATCATCAATACCAGATTGAGAGTGATCAATTCCCACAGCAGATCAATCGGCGTGGGGATGAGCCGGCCACCATACCCCAACGCAAGAAGGCTGGGAGCAACCAGCCGCCAGATGCCTGCGAAGACCACGGCCAAAGCCAGGTTGGAAAGAGGGCCAGCAGCAGCCACGAGCGCCATGCCGCCTGTCGGCCCGTAACGCAGGTTGCGGGGATTGACAGGCACGGGCTTGGCCCAACCAAAGCCGGCGATAAACACCATAATCGTGCCCAGCACGTCGAGGTGCGCCCGCGGGTTGAGCGTGAGCCGTCCCATATATTTGGCCGTCGAGTCACCTAACTTGGAAGCTGTCCAGGCGTGGGAAAATTCGTGAATACTAAATGCGATAACCAGCGCCACCGCCCGTGAGATAAGGGTAGCCAGTGTCGGTAAACCAAGCAAAATCGTTTCTCCTAAGTGCTTGTCCAATAATAACTTTGCACTTTAATCGGCAAATCAGGCGTAAACTGATTGCAAAAGTACTAAGTCATTTCTGGACAAGTGCTAATAATACCCGCACTCGGGTGTAACTAATCGTCTTCTCGTCAAAATAGCCCCGACGCGATGCTACAGCCGGGGCTGCGCAAATTTATTATACCACAAGGACTAAAAAAATCGAAACCCCACCTGCAAAGCACTTGTCCAGAAATGACTTAGTACTTTTGCAATCAGTTTACGCCTGATTTGCCTACTAAAATGCAAAGTTATACCCAACGCGCGGGTATTATATTATTGGACAAGTACAAAGTAGCCACGATACACTGCTTATGCTATAATGTCGATGCCTCATGCTTTTCCCGCTGGGGACAACTGGAGCAGCGTCCATTGTGATTGACCCCACTGACATCCGTCTCGACGATGTGGTGCGAATGCGCAAGCCGCATCCGTGCGGTGGCTATGAGTGGCGCGTGGTCCGGCTGGGCACCGACATCGGTGTGCGCTGCCTGACCTGTGGGCGCAAAGTGTTGATGCCGCGCAGCCAATTTGCCAGGCGCGCCAAGACCATCATCCAGCGAGGACCACCAACAGCCGACGACCGATAACAGTCTAGCCATTCGCAAGGATGACTTACTGTCACCAGCCAATGGCCTGATGACTGGCTGTTAACCGCTGGTGTTTATCAGCCAGGTGTAGCAGGTATGCGAAAAAAGATTCTGATTCTCATGTCAGACACTGGCGGCGGACACCGGGCCTCGGCCGAAGCCATTGCCGAAGGGATCACGCACCTTTATGCCAATGAGCTAAATGTGCGCATCGTGGATGCCTGGAAAGATCACTCACCCTGGCCGCTCAGCGAAATAGGTAATACCTATCCCTGGCTGGTCGGGGACGGGCTTTGGCTGTGGAATGCGATATGGCGCACCGACGACAAGACCTGGCCGATTCAGATCCTGTCGCGAATTGCTACCCCCCTGGTCCGCCATTCGATGGTTAAGATGTTCCGCACCGAAGCGCCCGACCTGGTGGTCACCGTCCATCCCATTATGAATCACGTTCCTTTTCGGGTGTTGCGCAAAGCGATCAAGAGCGACATACCCTACGCTATCGTCGTCACTGATCTGGTGAGGGCGCATCCTGCCTGGTTCTGCCGTGAGGCAGATTGTTGCATAGTCCCGACCGAAGCCGTCCAGAAGCGTGCCTTGCGCTACGGCATGCCCCCTGACCGGGTGAAAGTGGCCGGGCAACCCGTGGGCCTCAAGTTTGCGGCAGGGGTTGGGGAAAAGCTCTATCTGCGGGGCAAGTTGGGTCTGAACCTGGACCGACCAGCCGTGCTGGTCGCCGGCGGTGGAGAGGGGATGGGCCCCGTGTACGAGACCGCCCGTGCCATCGCCAGCGGCGTACCCGACGCCCAACTGATCGTCGTTGCCGGGCGCAACACCGCCCTGAAGCAAAAGCTTGAGGCCACCCCGTGGGAGATCCCCACTCACGTTTGCGGCTTCGTGAGCAATATGCCGGAGTTGATGGGCGCCAGTGACGTACTCGTCACCAAAGCCGGACCGGGCACTATTAGCGAGGCATTCATCGCTGGCTTGCCGGTAATCATCTCCAGCTTCGTCCCGGGTCAGGAAGAGGGTAACGTGGGCTACGTGCTGGAGCACCAGGCAGGAGCCTATGCGCCAGAGCCAGCCGAGATCGCCTCCCTCATCCGGGATTGGCTACAACCCGACAACGATACGCTAAAGCAGATGGCCGCCAACGCCGCCGCGCTGGCCCGCCCTGAGGCCACATTGACTATCGCCCGGCAATTGCGCCACTTGCTGTTGGAGAAGCAGGTAAGCCACTCCATCCCCCCTTCAACTGGCACTCGCCCAGCCCTCGCCAGAGCTTTACGGCTGATCCGGCGGCGCCTCTAGTACACTGTAAGGTTAATTTTGAAACCTCATCCCCTGGCCCGGCGGCCAGGACGGGCTGGGCTTAAGTCACTTCGCCAATCGTTCCTGAACAGTTGCCGGGTGAAAAACCCGCCGGAATTCCGGCGCGCACTCCAGGTTCACCAGAGCCGTCAGCCGATCACCCGGCACCAGGTGCGTGTCGCCATGCGGGATGAGGACTCGATTGTCTCGCAAAATCGAAACCAGCACGCACCCTTGGGGCAAGGGCAACTCCTTGACGGCTTGATGCGCTGCCGGGGATTGAAGCGGTACCTCGATCTCAATGAACTCGGTGTCGACTAGTTTGCCCAGTCGGAATTGCTCAGTCCGGGCCTGCATCTCGAGCTTGCGTCGAATGCCCACTTTGTAAGCACGCACAATGTCGTGACGACGGATGATCCCCACCAATCGCTGGGGGTTCTGCCGATCTACCACAGGTAGTCGCCCAACGTCGCGCGTGCCCAGTCGGCGCAGGGCAGCCCACACCGGCTCGTCGGGATAGGCTGTCAGCACCGAACGGGTGGCAATGTCGCGCACGGTCATCCCTTCGATGGGTCCTCGTTCCCTGGCCCGTTCCAGGTCCTGGATGGTCACCACTCCAAAGAGTCTCCCACTGCTATCAAGCACCGGGAATCCGTGATGGTGTGTCTCATGAAACATGCGGTCCAAATCAACCAGGGGCAAGTCGGCGTTTACTGTGTCTACATTGATGGTCATCGCTTCGCCCACCAGGACGCCCTGCATAATGTCAACGTCACGTCCTTGCTGCAAACGCACCCCGCGCCGGGACAACTTGAGGCTGTAGATATTTTCTCGACGCAGCCTCTGCGACAGCAAGGTGCTGACCACCGTTGCCAACATTAATGGCAAGATGATCCGATAGTCATTGGTCATCTCAAACAGAATAATGATGGCTGTGATAGGCGCGTGGGCGGCTCCGGCGAAAACAGCGGACATTCCCACCAGCGCATAGGCCCCCGGCGCAGCCGTGACGTTGGGTAACAATTGATGAACCACGGTGCCGAATGCGCCTCCCGCCATGGCGCCAACGAAGAGAGAAGGAGCAAACACGCCGCCCGACCCTCCTGAGCCGATTGTCAAAGACGTAGCCAGGACTTTTGCCACGACTAGCAAGGCCATAGTGCCTAACATCAAGTTGTCTAGCAGGGCATCTCCAATCGCTGGGTATCCTACGCCAAACACGTGGGGGAAATAGAAGCCGACCGCTCCCACCAATAACCCGCCCACTGCCGGCTTGGCATATTCGGGGAATCTCCAGGCGTCGAACACGTCTTCGAACCGATACAGGGCCCACACGAAGACGAATGCCACCAGGCCCGCCAGCCCCCCCAACAACACATACAGGGGCAGTTCCCAAGGGCTGATCAGCGAATAAGGGGGAGTAACAAAAGCGGGGATGTCGCCAAAAGCAACCCGGCCGACGACACTGGCCGTCACCGACGAGATGACTACTGTGGAAAAATAACTCACGCTGAATTCACCCAGGATGATCTCCAAGGCGAAAATGACGCCAGCGATAGGGGCATTGAACGTCGCCGCGATGCCCGCCGCGGCCCCACAGGCCACTAAATTGCGGATCCGTTCGTCCGAAAGTTTGAGCAATTGCCCCAAGGTAGAGCCCAGGGCTGACCCAATCTGCACGATAGGCCCTTCGCGACCCACCGAGCCCCCACTGCCAATACATAGAGACGAGGCCAGTGATTTGACCACCACCACAATCGGGCGAATCCGCCCGCCTCGCAAGGCGATGGCTTCCATCACCTCGGGTACACCATGGCCTTTGGCCTCGCGAGCCAAGAAGTAAATCATAGGACCCACGAATAGGCCGCCAATGGCCGGCACAACCACCACGTAGACCGGCCCCATAAACGAGAGCCAACCCTGCATCACGTCGAAAAAAAAGTGTGTAAAACCGTTAATCAACCACCGGAAGACAACTGCCCCCAGGCCACCTCCCAGGCCCACAATGAGAGCGGTGGCGACGAGAACCCCTGTCTCGGGCGGCTGCCAGCGGTCGAGCCAGCGCCTGATGCGCCGCGCCAGCGTTTGTCCTTTGTTCTTCGACAGCGTCATCGCTGTAGACTGCAAATCATGCCTCCTTTACTAATGAGCTTTTAAGCTTAAAGCACCCAATAGCGATCGAGCCATTCGGCAAGCCGGCGACTGAGCAAAGGGCGCTGAAAGACACGTATCACTCTACCTTGCATCACAACTCCCCGTTCTTGTTGCCTGCCAACAGAATAACTAAATCTGGATTGTAGCACCAAGCCTGTGACCCCGCAAAACAGCGGATAACCTCGTCAGGGGGAAATGTGACAACCGCTCTCGAATGTGGTATACTTGCGCTTATCTCGCTTACTCGGAACCTGCCGGTGAGGAAACTCCGTGGGGCAGCCTGGAAAGACTGCCCGGGGGCGTTGGGCGCAAGGTTTTCAGATGGATACCCAGGCGCAATGTGACACATCAGACCTCGGCAGGGAAAGGAGTGAGTAGTGGCACCGCGCAGACCGTCAGCATCGTGGAGCGCATTCGTTTTATTTTACATTGCAATGCTCGCCGTCATTGCCACTCTGGACTGGGCCAATGGGCTGCTGGTGTGGCCATACTTGAGTACTCAAGTGGGCTTGATGAGCGCGGGTGTGGCTGTCTTTGCAGTCATCGGCTGGCGTGTGCCGAAGCTTAGGGCCGAACAAAGTGTGCTTCTGGCCTTTACCGTGGGTGCGCTTACCATCATACCGGCAATCTTGATGAGTCTGGGCCAGACAAGGGGATTTTGGTCCCAATACTTCCTTATCGCCTTCGGAATGGCCGCCGGGAGCTTTTTGGGTTTCCTGTTTGTGCAACTTGCCGGCCGCTTTACCTCAAAAGACGAGTAGGCTGTGTTGACATTTTGGTGTTATGTCATTCTGAGGAGCGCAGCGACGAAGAATCCCTCATACGGCTGCTGGTAAGCGGCGTTCTCAGGGATTCTTCGCTCCTATCGTCGCTCAGAATGACATGTTTCGGCAAACGTCAACAGAACCTAGTGCCCTGTTAAGGATAGATTGGGGCGGGCTAGCCCACCCATAGGTCCCCTGCGGGGATAGGTCCCCTCTCCCCTGTGCAGCCCCATGGGGGGGCTTTCCCCTGTGCAGGGGACCATTGGGCGCTCGGGACCGTGGGTGGGGAAAAGCCCACCCCACGACTTTTCGGACAGCTTCTCATAAGATTGGAGCGTCTGTGGATAAGCCCGAAGATCTCATACGCTGCAGCGTCGGTATTACGGCTCATAACGAAGAGGCCAATATCGGCCAGTTGCTTGAGGCTATGCGCAATCAACGCCTGCACCAGGTAGAGATCGGCGAAATCATCGTGGTTGCCTCGGGTTGTACTGATCGAACCGAGGAAATCGTTCGCGAACACGCGGCTCAAGACTCGCGCATCCGGCTCTTCGTACAAGAGAAACGAGAAGGCAAAACGTCGGCCATCAACGTCTTTCTGGCAAACGCCCAGGAAAAAATTTGTGTGCTCGAAAGCGGCGACACGCTGCCTCACGAAGATGCCATCGAAAATTTGGTGCGCATGTTTGCCGACCCGGCCGTAGGTATGACCGGTGCCCACAAAGTCCCGGTCAACACCCCTGAACACATCATCGGCTACTTGAGTCACCTGCGGCTGCAGATGGAACATCAGCTCTGTCTGGAGATCCCGCGTTTGGGAGAGCTCATCGCCTTCCGCAAGGTGGTCGATTGTATCCCCCCCGACGTGGCAATGGATGAAGCCTTCGTCGAGGCGCTGGTCGTGCGCCGCGGCTTGCAAGTGCGCTATGCGCCCGATGCAGTGGTCTTCAACATGGGACCGGAGACACTAGGCGATTTTATCAAGCAGCGCCGCCGAAATTATGCCGGTCACCTGTACCTGAAGGAGAAATATGGCTACCGGGTTTCAAGCCTGGACAGAGGGCGAGTGCTGCGGCTGGCGCTGAGCGAAATCTGGGGGGCGCTTCGCCTGATCTGGATACTCTTTGCCCTGGCCTCTGTGGAAGCGGTTTCCCGGGTGCTGGGTTGGTGGGATTACCGAATCCGTAAGCGAAAGCACGTGGTGTGGGAAATCGCCTGGACAACCAAAGAGGTGAAGCAGTCCATCGACACGCGGGGCATACACATTACCTCCCCCCATTCCCGCGCCCGGCGAGAATAAACAACGTTGACTCTTCACGATTTTCTACGGAAGTAGGGGCAGGCCTTGCGCCTGCCCTGGACACCCGCAAGGGGTGCCCCTACAACCGAAATTGAATGTACCCAAATCATAGCCACGGTAGACCCCAAAGATCCAAAAATATTCCCGAAAATGGAGACGGCACGATCTTGAAAGATAAAATATTGACCAGCCTCAAAATCGTCGTGAGCCTGGGGCTGATTGTATATCTTTTCACCCGCATCGACCTGGCCCGGGTGAGCGATGTGTTGAAATCGGCCAACTACTGGTATTTATTGCCAGCCACGCTACTCTACCTGGGCGCAATGTCAAACGCGGGGCTCAAATGGTACATCTTGCTGCGCGCACAGGGGATTCGCGTTCCCTTCCGGGCAGTGCTCAGTTATACCTACGTTGGCTTCTTCTTCAACAATTTCTTGCCGGCCAACGTGGGTGGCGATGTGATACGCGGTTATGGCCTGGCCCGCTACACCGAGCAGGCAGCGGAAGCGGCCGTGAGTGTGGTTATAGACCGTATCGTGGGACTGATGGCCTTCATGAGTTCCGCAGTAGTCGCCGCCTTAGTCGCTGTCTTTTTGATGCACCAGGAGAACCTGAAGGGAATCGAAGTGGCGGCCATCCTGGGGCTGGTCGCCGTCGCCGCCGGGTTTGCGGTGATCCTCAGCCGGCGGGTACGGGCGCTGGTAGAACGTCTCTTTGCATGGAAACTGCTGGCTCCCTTCGCACCTATCTATAGTCGCCTGTCAATGGCGCTGAATGCCTACCGCCACAGCTATGGCCCGCTGGCGCTGGCTTTTTGCACATCCTTGCTGACCCTGGTGCTGACTAATTTCACCGATTACCTCATCGTGCAATCGCTGGGCGGTGGGATACCCCTGATCTATATCTTCCTCTTCAATCCCATCATTGCCTTCGTACTGTTGGTCCCCATCTCAGTCGGTGGGTTGGGGGTCACGCAGGCAATCTACCCCTTCTTTTATGGATTGGTAGGCGTGCCGCAAAGCCTGGCCTTCACCCTGTCGCTGCTGAAACAACTGGTGATCTACATCACCAGTCTGCCAGGCGGGGTCTTGTGGTGGCGCCGCAAGGCGGGCGCCGGCGAGGCAGCGGCCCAGCCGGAGCGCGCTCCGACGTCGTGATGATCCCTGGCTTATGAATGATAAACGCATCCAGCTATTCGTTACCTGTATCGTCGAGACGCTAACCGCTGACATTGGCCTGGCAACCGCCGAGGTGCTGGAACGCCTGGGCGTGGCGGTCCTCGTCCCCGACGGGTTGACCTGTTGTGGTCAACCCGCCTTCAACGGCGGCTTTTGGGACGACGCGCGGGCGATGGCCCGCCATACGATTGACGTGCTGAGCCAGAGTGATGCCCCGGTGGTCATCCCCTCCGGCTCCTGTGCCGACATGATCCAGCACCACTACCCCGAGCTATTCGCTGCCGATCCCGTTTATGGCCCCCGCGCCCAGGCGCTGGCCAGTCGCGTCTACGAGTTCAGCCAGTACCTGGTGGACGTACTGGGTCAGACTGATGTCGGGGCCAGTTTTTCGGGCCGGCTGACCTTCCACGCTTCGTGCCACACGCTACGCGGCAAAGGGGTGACCCACCAGCCGCTGGACCTGCTGGCCCAGGTGCAAGAGGCCGAACTAATCGAACTGCCAGGAGTCGAGGAGTGCTGCGGCTTTGGCGGCTTGTTCGCCGTCAAAATGGGTGACATCTCCGGCGCCATGCTGGCGCGCAAGTTGGATAACGTGGAGCACACCGGCGCCGATGCGGTAGTCGCCTGCGACCCCAGTTGTCTGCTGCACATGGGGGGTGGGCTACACCGGCGCGGGTCCTCTGTCCGCGCGCTACATATCGCGCAAGTGCTGCGCGGGATGGAAGGATGGAAGGATGGAAGGGTGGAAGGATGGAAGATTGGAAGGATGGAAGGGTGGAAGATTGGAAGGGTGGTAGGTTGGAGGGGTGGTGGATTGGAAAGTAGGATGGATGCATAAAGCCCAATCTTCCAGTCTTCCAATCTTCCAGTCTTCCAATCTTCCATCCTTCCACCCTTCCAATCTTCCATCCTTCCAAAATGAGCTAGGAGACACTTATGCAGACCCCCTCCGTCCCCTTCCCCCGCCGCGTGGCGCAAGCCCTGGCTGACCCTGACCTGCACGTTGCACTCGACCGCGCGGTTGAGCATTCGACGACGGTACGGATCAAAGCCATGGCCTCGCTGCCCGACGCCGACGCCCTGCGCGACCACGCCCGCCGGGTGCGCGCCCACACGCTGAGCCGCCTGGATAGCTACCTGACCCAATTCACCCAGGCGGTCGAAGCTGCCGGGGGACAGGTGCACTGGGCGCGGGACGCCGCCGAGGCCAGGCACATCGTGCTCGACCTGGCGGGGACGCACGGCGTGAAGCGGGTCGTCAAGTCGAAATCCATGGTCAGCGAAGAGATAGGGTTGAACCATGCCCTGGAAGCGGCCGGCATTGAGGTCGTCGAGAGCGACCTGGGCGAATACATCGTCCAACTGGCGGGGGAGACGCCATCCCACATCATCACGCCGGCCATTCACAAGACGAAGGAACAGGTGGGCGAGCTGCTGCACCAAAAGCTGGGGATGCCTCTCACCTACGATCCGCTGGAGATGACCGTGGCCGCCCGCGCCGAACTGCGCCGCATCTTCCTCAGCGCCGACATGGGAGTCAGCGGCGTCAACTTCGGCGTGGCCGAGACGGGCACACTGTGCCTGGTGACCAACGAGGGCAACGGCCGCATGACGACCACCCTCCCCCGGCTGCACGTGGCGCTGATGGGCATCGAGCGCCTGGTACCCACCCTCGAGGATCTGAGCCTGATGCTGCAACTTCTGGGGCGCAGCGCCACCGGCCAGAAGCTGAGCGTCTACACCAGCCTGCTGACCGGCCCGCGCCGTCCATCGACCGCTTCCGGGGGGGAGGGCGAGCCGGACGGCCCCGACGAACTGCACCTGGTGCTGGTGGACAACGGGCGTTCCCGCATCCTGGGGAGCCGCCTGGCCGAGATTCTGTACTGCATCCGCTGTGGCGCTTGCCTGGGTGCCTGCCCCGTCTACCGGGAAATCGGCGGGCACGCCTATGGAGGTGTATATACCGGACCCATAGGTGCGGTGCTGACGCCAGCTCTGTACGGAGTGGAGAACTGGGCCGACCTGCCCCACGCCAGCAGCTTATGTGGCGCCTGCCGCGAGGTATGCCCGGTGCGCATTGACCTGCCCAAATTGCTGCTGGACCTGCGCGATGAAGAGGTCCACGCCGGGGATTTCCCGCTCTGGCTGCGCTGG
>JAHELX010000490.1 GCA_024643945.1 Anaerolineales bacterium | reverse complement strand
CTTACTGGTTGACTTGCAGTGAGCGCGTGACATCGCGCTCTGAGTCGACCTTCCTTGATGAAGACTGGCACTGGTATGGCATCAGTGCCGGCCTTCGCCTGGACTCGTCTCCCAGGCAGCTATGTTAGCGATGCCGGAACATCCTGAACTTCATCGGGCGTTTCTTAGGATGAGCGGCAGGTAGATTGAAGGGACGACGCTGACCTTAAAAGTAGCTGTGCTGCTCAGCTCGCCCGGGTCTTTGGCCCGGACGCATACGTCAGTTGATCCCGCCCAGCCGGCCACCGGATTGATGTCAATGAAACGCTTTGAGTCAATGGCAACCCCGGCATTAGAGTCGGGGGCGTTGCAGAAGTTGAAAGTTAACTGGCTGTCATCCGACTCGTAGTCATCTACGTACCACCACAAGTTGATGGCGTTGTCTCTATGTCCATTGCTGGGCACTCTCTGGTCGGGGAGACCGGAATTGAGGAAGCGAGGGGCCGTGTTGTTGGTGGTGCACGTATAGATAAGCACATCATCAATGAACCAGCCGTAGTCGTCCACGTACGCATCCGTGCCGATGCGGAAGCGGAAGCGCACATTCTGCCCGGCCAGCGGACTCAGATCAAGACGGCTTGAGTAATAGCCATAGCTTTCAGCAACAAAGCCTGAACGACCTGCCAGGGGGTTACCGCAACAATTGCTAATGGTTCCGTTGTAGCCGTTGTGGGTGAATAGAACGTTAGCATCGTTCCACGAAGCCCCGCCGTTGGTGCTATACTCGACCACGCCCCCATCGTAGTAGCTGAACCAGTAATCTTCGAACCCGTGAGCCTGTTTAAAGTGCAAAAAGGGTTCGCTCCCGGCTGGCAGGGCTACGTCTGTCGTCATAGCTGTCCAGTAGTCTGCGGTGAGTGGCTCCTCCTCACCCCAGGCGCCCTGGTCCCGTCCCCAGAGATGCCAGTAGCCACTGGTAGCGTACCAATTTTGATACCACCACTCGTCATTTCCTTGATAAGCGCCGCTGGTCCAGTTGCCCACGCCCGCTTCGAAGTCATCGATGAACAGATAATGGGGCGACCCGCTGTCGCAGATCGGGGCGTACTGAGCCGGACAGTCGACCGGCTGCTGATTCATCTCAGTCGCATCGACGGCGGCCTGTACCTGCTGGCAGTCATGGGTGGTGATGCCGCCGCTGCCGGCCAGGTTGTAGCACGCCTGTGGTAGCGCATCGTACAAATCCTGGTAATCGCTGGCTGAGGTAAACATGTTCGCCTGCACTTCGTACCAAATCCTGGCCGTCTTGGCAATGCCGATGCCAGTGACGCTATAGCTATTGAAGCTGCCACCGTCTACCATCAGGTAGGCGGCCTTGTTGGCAACGCCGCTATTGGTATGCACGCCGCCACTATCCCAGCCACCATCCGAACATTCATAGTAGGGGCTGGTCATTTTGTCCGGCTGGTAATATAAAGGCGGATTCTTCATATCTCGAACAGTTTCGTAATTAGGCTCGTCCTCGCCCATCTGCCAGCGGACGTCGGGCGAATCGTTGCCGGCGCCATTGGTCAGGTCTACAAACTCGCCCCAGATGTCGGAAAATGCCTCGTTGATAGCACCGGACTGCATATAATAGAACAGGTTCGACTCATATTCGGTGACCCCATGAGTCAATTCGTGGGCCACGACGTCGTCGGCCCGGGAGAAGCCGGCCCCATAGACCATTTGCGAACCATTCCAGAAGGCATTTCCGTAAGGACAATAACTGGAGTCGGGGCAGTAGCGGACCGTGCTGATAAGGCTCATGCCGGCGTTATCAATGCTGTCTC
This sequence comes from Anaerolineales bacterium, assembly GCA_024643945.1. Next base: position 3,332 of record JAHELX010000490.1, on the reverse strand, counting down.
GACCATGGTGGGTGTAGTAGAAATCGTAAGTATCGCCGGCGTAGTCATACGCCTTGTCTACGTCCACGACGCCGGTGGCTCCCCCTCCCTCACTGCGGACTGGGCCAAAGCCGGGTAGGCCGTAAATAGGGTTGTTTTGGTTGTCGTAGATGTGGCGGTTCCTGGCGGTGTCGATCTGGTTGAAGTGCAAAACAACGAAACCGCGTTGGGCGTCCACCAGCACCAATTCGCGGATAGGCAGCAGCTCCACAGGAGTTACTTCCGTGCGCCAGGCGAGGGTACTGACGCGCAAACCAGGGCCGCCCAGCAGGGCTGGGTTGTAAATCCATAGTTCAGGTTCGCTGGCGGTCAGCTCGTCTAGCTCAAGCTGATGGTATTTGGCCACTAGCCTGAGGGCAGTCCGCTTGGCCTCGGAGGCGCTTACGGCAGGGGTCGGATCCAGGACCAGGTCGGGCAGAACCTCGCCGTTGGCAGATACGACGTTCTTGCCAGCGTCCATCTGGACGATCAACTCACCTCCCATCACAGGCATACCCTGGTACACCTGCTGGAAATGAACAAAAGATCGGCCCCCATCGGCCAATCTTTCTCTCATCACTGTCAACTCCTCGGCTTCGTCTCTCAGCCCGAACAATTGGCCATAGACAGCCAGAAAGCCCCGCGCGGCCATCTCTGGCGAAGCACCGGCTGCCAGGAGAGTGGGTTGGGCGATAGGACGAGCCGGCGATGCTCCGATGAAACGAACTTTTCCGGTTTCGGCGTGATACGCAATGCGCAAGATCCCTTGTGACTCTCGATTCAGTTGTTCGACGAGGGTTGCATCTGAGGAGCCTGGTAGCGGTGGCCCGGCCTGGGCTGGCGGTGTCAGGCCCCCGGCCAACAGCAGAGATGCAACCAGGACCCCGACCATCCTGCCCTTTGCTTTCACCATATCACTCCTATCCGTGGTCATTGCCGGGGATCTACCCTGTGGGCGCTGAGCCCCCCGCCACATATCGTGGCATCCTTGCCACAATTCTTTATGCGCGGTACTGCTGTTCAGTTTATCATAGTTGTCCTCTGACAGGCGTTGGAATTTCGTATGAATTTCATAGCAGCGCAAGGTTACGCTGTGGACATCAAAGAGGCCCGGCTTTCCTGGCGCTATCCACCAGGAAAACTGGGCCTCTGAAAGGCAGCTTACGGGCAATATCTTTCAAGTAACCCGATTGCCCGATTCGTAGGGGCAACCCCTGCGGTTGCCCTGGGACGCACTCTAACTTTCGGCCTCCACCTCGCTCTCACCTGCCTCGGCCTGTTCTACCAGGCGCACGATGTCGGTGTGGCTGACGATGCCCACCAGCACGCCGGACTCGTCGAGGATAGGAATGGGGTTGGCCCGTTGCTCCACCATCATGGTGGACAGATCTTCCACGTCGGTTTCAGGTGTAGCGGTGCGTACCGGATGAGTCATGATCTCCTGGGCGGTAGTACCCAGGACGCGGCGCACGTCCTCCTGGTAGCGACGGGGACTCTCCAGGAAGATGAGGCTGTCGAGGAAGGGAAGGTAGACGGGGAAATTAACCCGGGCGTGGCGCTTGATCAGGTCAATCTCGGTGACGATGCCGACCACCTTACCCGTGCCATCCACCACCGGCGCGCCGCTAATATGCTTCTCGCGCAACAACCGGGCGATCTGAGCCACCGGCGTGTCGGGCGATACCGTGAGCACGGGCGAGGTCATAATCTCTTTAGCTTGCATAGGCCTTTGCGCCTGCCTTTATTGTACGATATGGGCCCTGCAGGATTCGAACCTGCGACCAACCGGTTATGCATCCCCCTACAGCTTTCGCTGCCCCTTTCGGGTTTGTGGGCTGGACTATCCCTTCACCCCTGGAGCAGGGGTGCCTGCCATCTAGTCTCTACACCTTCCTCTCCACAGAGGCTTGGCTCGGGATTACCATATCTTGCGACTTAGGCTTCCCCGAATTTGACAGGTTTCACCTGGAGATTACTCCCCAGGCAGCCCTTGGCAGCAAATCATATCGAGCGTGCAATATCCTCATCTCGACTTAGGCTCACTGCCCTGAGCCGGCCGCTCTAACCACTGAGCTAAGGGCCCAACAGAGCGGGCAGCGGGAATCGAACCCGCATGACTAGCTTGGAAGGCTAGTGCTTTACCATTAAGCTATGCCCGCACACCCGTGCAGGTTATCCCGCCTATTATACTTTAAGAATACTCGGCCTGGTTGAAATTGTCAAATCAGAAAATGGGCTCACTCGCTGATTCACCCTACTCCGCCCAGCCGCGCGTGCGTTCGACTGCCTTCTTCCAGCCGCGATAACCGGCGGCGCGGCGCGCCTCATCCCATTCGGGGCTAAACTCGCGCTCCACCCCCCAATTGGCGCGCAGCTCGTCGAGCCCGCTCCACAGGCCGGTCGCCAGCCCGGCGGCGTAGGCCGCCCCCAGGGCCGTCGTCTCGTGCACGGTGGGCCGCACCACCGGCACGCCCACGATGTCGGCCTGCAATTGCATCAGGAAATTATTGACAGTAGCGCCGCCATCCACCTTGAGCGCGGATAGATCGATACCCGAGTCGGCGCGCATGGCCTCCAGCACGTCGCGGGTTTGATAGCAGATCGCCTCCAGCGTGGCTCGGACCAGGTGGGACTTATTGACATAACGAGTCAATCCGACAATCACGCCTCGCGCGTCCATATCCCAATAGGGGGCGAAGAGGCCGGAGAAGGCGGGCACAAAGTAGATGCCGCCGGCGTCTGCGATGGATTGGGCGATGGCCTCGGTTTCGGCCGCGTCTTGAATAAGACCCAGGTTGTCGCGCAGCCATTGAACGGCAGCACCGGTGATGGCGATAGAGCCTTCCAGGGCATAGGTGGTCCCGTCGGGCAGACCGTAAGCCACCGTGGTCAGCAACCCATTTTGAGAGGGGACGGCTTCGGCGCCGGTGTTGAGCAGCATGAAGCAACCGGTGCCGTAGGTATTTTTGGCCTCGCCCGGAGTGTAGCAGGTCTGGCCGAAGAGGGCAGCCTGCTGGTCGCCCAGGTCACCGCAAACCGGCAGCGATGCGCCGAGCGGGCCGTCTGCCGGCGTATGGCCGTAGCCGGCCGGGTCGGACGAGGGGCGGATTTGGGGCAACATCCGGCGTGGGATGTCCAGGATCTCCAGCAATTCAGGGTCCCAGTCCAGGGTGTGCAGATCCATCAGCATAGTACGCGAGGCGTTGGTCACGTCGGTGACGTGGGCACCCCCTTTGGGACCGCCGGTCAGGTTCCAGATGAGCCAGGTGTCCACGTTACCAAAGAGAGCTTCCCCCCGCTCCGCCTTCTGGAAC
>JAHELX010000489.1 GCA_024643945.1 Anaerolineales bacterium | reverse complement strand
CTTCCAGGGATAAGGTGTTATCCTCAGCTTTCTGGACGAAGGCCTTGATGGCTTGCTCGATTTCAGCAAAAGACATACGATCAGCATCCCGCAGCACCGGCACCACCAACCCTTCCGGCGCGCCGATCGCCACGCCGATGTCATAATAGCGCTTAAGGAGGATATCATCGCCCTGGATCTCGGCGTTGAGCCGGGGGAAGTCTTTCAAGGCGCCAATGCTAGCTTTGACAAAGAAAGAGACGATGCCTAAACTGACTCCATGCCGCTCCCGGAAGGATTCCTTGCGTCGCCGGCGCAGTTCCATCACCGCGCTCATCTCGACCTCGTTAAAGGTAGTGAGCATGGCCGCTGTCTGTTGCGCCTCCACCATCCGGCGGGCGATCGTGCGCCGGCGACGGGACATACGCACTCGCTCTTCCTGCCGGCCCGCCCCAGCTCCGCCGTGCGGGCCAGGATAAGCAGCCATTGCTGGCAATGCTGGCGGAGGCTCTTGCTCAGGCTTCCGCTCCTCTAGATAATATTGTACATCTTGTTTGGTCACCCGGCCAGCGGGACTCCTCCCAGGCACCTGAGCCAGGTCGACACCCTGCTCCTGGGCCAGGCGCTTGGCTACGGGGGTTGCTCTCTTTTCCGCTTCTTTAGGGGCTTCTGCCATCGACTCGGGAGCTTCTTCCCTGGCCTCCCGGGGTGCCTCTGGCACTTCCGGAGCCTCTTCAGCCTCCCCTGGAGTTTCTTCTGGCGGCTCTGCGCCCTCTTCAATTACGCCGAGCACATCGCCAATCTGCACATCCTCCCCCTCTTGCCGCTCGATGCGTACTAAAACCCCAGACTGCTCGGCTCCTACCTCCAGGTTAACCTTCTCGGTCTCCAATTCGACCACCGGCTCACCAACAGAGACATAGTCGCCTTCGTGCTTCAGCCAGCGGGCTACTGTGGCTTCAAGGATTGATTCACCTAATGTGGGCACAACGATCTTGGTCGGCATAGTTTCTCTCCCAAAAATTATGTTCTGTGCAACCAAATGGTGCCTTTTTCACCGATGTCCATTTCTAGATTGTAGGCCTGTTCGATGAGGGCTTCCTGATTGATCTTGTGCCAGGCGGACGAGCCCTCTGCGGGGCTGGAGTTCCGGAATCGGCCCAGATAATGCAAGGGCCAGCGCCCATCGATAAGCTCCTCCAGCCGTGGCCGTACAAACTCCCAGGCACCCATGTTTTCCGGCTCCTCTTGCACCCAGATCACCTCTTCCAGGTTGGGGTACCCCTCTAACACCGGCCTCAGGTCGTCAGCGGGGAAGAGGTAGAGTTGTTCTACCCGAGCAATGGCGACGGCCGGGCTCTTATCCCGGTACTCGCTGGTATCCAGGTCGACGTAAATCTTACCGCTACACAGGATCAGGCGACGCACCTGCTGGGGCTGTTGCCGGGCCTGGGCATCGTCGATCACCGGCTGCCAGCCGCCCTCGGCCAGATCCCGCAAGGATGAGGCCACCCCGGGATGGCGCAATAGGCTCTTGGGCGTAAACACGATCAAGGGGAGAGGATCGGTTTTCAAAAGGGCAGCTTGCCGGCGCAGCAGGTGAAAGTATTGGGCTGCGGTCGTGCAGTTAGCGATGCGCATATTGATCTCTGCCGCAAACTGCAGGAAGCGCTCGGGACGGGCACTGGAGTGATCCGGCCCCTGACCCTCGTAGCCGTGAGGCAACAACAACACCAGGGAAGGCGTTTGCTCCCATTTGGCACGACCCGAGCTGATGAATTCGTCAATTATCATCTGAGCGTTATTGACAAAGTCGCCGTATTGAGCTTCCCAAATAACCAATCGTTCCGGTGCCTGGATGTTATAACCATGCTCAAAGCCAAGAACGGCGTTCTCCGTAAGCGGACTATTGTGTATCTCAAAGGCGGCCCTGGCCTGGGATAGCGCCTGCAGAGGCGTAAAAGTGTCGCCAGTCTCGACATCGTAAAAGACAGCATGGCGGTGGCTGAAAGTGCCACGCTCGACATCCTCCCCCGTCAGGCGGATAGAGACCCCATCTTCCAGGATAGAAGCCAACGCCAGGCTCTCGGCCGTAGCCCAATCGATGGTCGATTCATCGGGATCATCCAAGGCGCTGCGCCGCCGTTGCATTGCTCGCTCTAGTTTAGAGTTAAGCGTGAACCTATCAGGCATCTTTAATAGCGCCTGGTTGAGCTCGCGTAGCCGTTTCATTGGAATTGCAGTCTTAACCCGGCGGGCTGCGCCCGGCGGTGGCGGCTTCAGTTGAGGTTCCTTCAGTTCTTGTTCGGGTTGTAATGACTCTAGCACGCCCTGAAGCTCCTGCATCTGCTGACGCACCAGTTCCTGGGGCCAATCTTTGTCGATCAAACCGCGCTCCAGCAAAGCGTCAGCCCAAAGTTCCCGCGCAGTGGGATGTTTCTCGATCTTCTGGTACATCACAGGTTGGGTAAAGCTCGGCTCATCCCCTTCATTGTGACCATAGCGCCGGTAGCCTATCAAATCGATCAGAAAATCCCTTTGAAAGCGATCGCGATAGGCGAAGGCCAGCCGCGCTGCCTCAATACATGCCTCCGGATCGTCGGCGTTGACGTGGACAATGGGGATTTTGAAGCCCTTGGCCAGGTCGCTGGCGTAAAGCGTGCTGCGCCCGGCCTCAGGCAAGGTGGTGTAACCCAACTGGTTGTTGGCGATGATGTGAATGGTGCCCCCAGTGCTATAGCCTGCCAGGCGAGAGAAGTTGAGTGTCTCTGCCACCACACCTTCACCGGGAAAAGCTGCATCGCCGTGGATTAGGATTGGCAGGGTTATGCTATAATCAAACCAGGGGGAGCCTGGCTCATCCACGTAGGTACCGGCTGCCCGCGCCATGCCCTCGATCACCGGGTTATCCGACTCCACGTGGCTGGGATTGGGGGCCATGGTGATTACCAGGTCAATCGCTTGGCCCCCCTTCACTGCCCGACGCGCCCCCTCGTGATATTTCACATCACCGGTCCAGCCCAGGTCGTCACGGAAGTTATGTGTCCGCACCGGATCCTTGAATTCGGCCAGGATATGAGCGTAAGGCCGGTTCAGCACGTGGGCCAGGACATTGAGGCGACCCCGGTGAGCCATGCCAATCAAGATATTGTGAATGCCCTCCTCGGCCGCCGCACCAATGATCTCATCCAACATAGGCACCATCATGTCCAAGCCCTCAATGGAAAAGCGGGTTTTGCCAGGAAAGACACGGTGCAGAAAAAGTTCAAAGACTTCCACTTGCGTCAGCAGCTTCAGCAATGCATGGGAATCGATCGCATCTTCAGGCGGGCGGAAGCGGCCCGACTCGGCAGCAGAGCGCAACCATTCCCGTTCTTCAGGGAGTCGCAGGTGATCATAGTCATAGCCAGTCTTGGATGAGTAAGTTTTCCGCAGAGCCTGAATAGCCTCCCAGGCAGTCTCCGTTTTACTTGCAATAGGGCCACCAATGAGACTGCTGGGCAATCGACGCAGATCTTCCTCAGTGATGCTATAAGTAGCTGGATTGAGGGCAGGATCACCGGGTGGTTGGCTGCCCAAGGGATCAAGTTGGGCCTCCAGGTGACCATACTCACGAATAGCCTGGGCGAGATTGACCGCCCCCATGATCTTGTCGATGTCGGGAGCTGGCGCGGCGATTGCGCCTTCTGCCGGGGGAGTCCAGCGCTCAAAATAAGCTCTCGTGGCGGCATCAACGGAATTCGGGTCCTGGCGATAGCGCTCGTAGAGTTCTATTACATAACCTGCATTGGGACCTTGAAAATCGTTCCAGATGTCCATTTCTCGCCTCAACAGAGGATCATGCTAAGATACTTAAGTTCGCCGACGGCTATTATTATACTACAAGACAGCTCGGGCCAGTGCTTCCAGTCCCTCCAGGTCATCCAGCTCCAGCCACTGCAACATGACCCGCTGGACTCCTACTTCGGCCAACCCTCCCAACTGATCCACGACCTCCGAAGGGGTGCCCACGATTAGACCCTGTTCCCGCAGCTCCTCCATTGTGCTACCCCGTTCAGCCACTTTCCGCTGGACTTCCACCCGGTTGCGGCCAAACACGAGGCCTGTCATCAGGGAACGGCGTACCTCGCCCGGCTGACGGCCATTTTCCTCTAACAACTTATCCAGGTATGAGCTGAGTTCGGCGAATCTGGCGGCCGGCACCAGTACAGCGTTCCATTCGTCAGCATAGCGAGCTGCCAGGGGGAGTGTCCGCCTCAGCCCATTGCCGCCGATGAGGATGGGCGGCTTTCCCGGTTGTCGCGGGCGAGGCAATAAGACAGCATTGTGCAGCCGGTAAAACTCTCCCCTAAAGCTGGCCGGCTCATCCTCACGAAGCAGGCAAATGATCACCTCCACACCTTCTTGAAAACGATCAAATCGTCGAGGGGGATCCAACAGATCGAACCCGAAGTTGATGTGCTCTCGCTCTTGCCAGCCTGCCCCCACACCCAGGGTCAGACGGCCTCCAGACATGTTATCTACCTCTTTAGCCACGCGCGCCGTGAAGACAGGATGGCGAAAGGAGAAAGGGGTGACCAGCGGGCCGAACTCGATGCGCTTCGTGTGACTCGCTAACCAGGTCAACGAGACCCACAGTTCCAACGAGTCCAGGTCAGGGGGGGCAGGATTGGTGAAGTGATCGGAGCGGTAGAGTCCAGCGAACCCTAATTCTTCGACAGCTTGTGCGATACGCTGCCAGCGAGGCCAGTTCAGTCCGTTCTGGCCCTCAATCATAATGGCGACTTCCATAATCAATTGCCCTCTTTTAAACCAATTCGTCTATGGAGAGGAGGTGAGCGGTTCAGTTACGTCTCAAGATAGGCATCATAGTCGTCTTTCATACGTGAAATCTTTTGGCAAAGTTCTAGCCTTCATCTTATGTTGCCAACTTGCGAAGCGCTAACTCGGCCAAGGGTTGAGGGAGGGGATTCGGGAATTTAAGCGCCCCAAACCGTTGAATCCTGCGGGAGATGGTCAACTAAATCGTAATTAGCATACCACAGAAATGGGCCACCTGTCCTTAAGGAAATCTGCAGGCGACCTTAAGCCAACCTTAAGATGAGGGCACTATTTGCCTACCGGACCAACAACACCGGGCACGTTACCTCATCCAACCACACCAAAAGCCCCT
>JAHELX010000488.1 GCA_024643945.1 Anaerolineales bacterium | reverse complement strand
GCTGCGATTTTTAGTGCCATAGGCTTGGCAGCCCAGGGGCCTGGCACGGGAGGGTGTGTCGCCCCCAAAAATGAACGCACCCGGTTGATGGGGTACGTTCAGACCTGCTCACTCAAGGTTTAAGGTATCGTTATGTGCTGTTTCTTGTCAACCCCCGCAGGTTGGTGTATACTTGGATGGTGCTGTTGCCACAACATATTGTGGTGATTCTTGTCTTCTACGCTATATTTCGTAGCTATTGTGAGGTTCTTTGCCTGTTGCGGGTACTTTGTCTCTCTCGGTACTCGTTCATTCACGCTCTGAGGACGAAGAGGTATCTATTATGAAATGCCCATTCTGCGAAGCCAGCGACGCGCGCGTTATTGACACTCGGGAAGTCAGCGATGGCATTCGCCGCCGCCGTGAATGTCAGCGTTGCCATCAACGTTTCACGACCTACGAGCGTATTGCCCGGGTGAATTTATTGGTGGTCAAGCGTGATCAGAGCCGACAGAGTTTTGACCGTGATAAGCTGCTCAGGGGTATGCAGTCTGCCTGTTCCAAGCGGCCGGTGTCGGCCGACGAGTTGGAAGAGACAGCCCGGGAAATTGAATCCGAACTCTACGCTATGGGGCGCTCTGAGGTGGATAGCCTGACCATTGGCGAGCTAGTGATGGATCGCTTGCGCCAGATTGACGATGTGGCCTACGTGCGCTTTGCCTCTGTTTATCGTCGCTTTACCGACGTAGATCGCATGGCTGAGGAAATTGATGCCCTTCGCGAGCGCAAGCGCCGCGAGGAAGAACTGAAGAATCAGCTAGAACTACCCCTGCAAGAGGGATGATGCCATGCCCTACGAGCCCATCATCGGCATGGAAGTCCACGTAGAATTGAATACCGCCAGCAAAATGTTTTGCGGATGCAGCGCTGAGGCTTTTGGCACGCCCCCGAATACTCATATCTGTCCAGTTTGCCTGGGCATGCCGGGCACGCTCCCCGTCGTCAACGAGCGGGCAGTGCGCTATACGGTGATGACTGGCCTGGCGCTGAATTGCATTATCCAGCAGCACAACGTCTTTGCTCGTAAGAACTACTTTTATCCCGATCTGCCCAAGGGTTACCAGATTTCGCAATATGAATTACCTATGTGTCGAGATGGCTATCTGGATATTGACGTGGGTGACCAGATCCGATGTATCCGTATCCGCCGGGTACACCTGGAAGAGGATACAGGTAAGCTGACTCATGGGGATGGATATAGCCTGGTGGACTTCAATCGGGCAGGTGTACCGCTTATGGAGATTGTGTCGGAGGCCGACATAGGCTCGGCAGAGGAGGCGTATGCCTACGTCACGCGCTTGCGACAAATCGTGCGCTACCTGGGCGTTAGCAGCGGTGACATGGAGAAAGGGGCCATGCGCTGCGAGGTTAATCTGTCACTACGCTCGGCGGGTTCCGACGACTTAGGTACCAAAGTTGAAGTGAAAAACCTGAATTCCTTCCGCTCTGTGCGCAACGCCATTGCTTTCGAAATCGAGCGCCAGGCCCGGTTGCTGGAAATGGGCCAGCCGGTGACCCAGGTGACAATGGGCTGGGACGAAGCGGCCGGCGCCACCCGCGAGCAGCGGAGCAAGGAGGAGGCGCACGACTATCGCTACTTCCCAGAGCCCGACCTGCCGCCGCTGAACCTGGAGCCGGCCTGGATTGACGAGGTGAAAGCCAGCCTGCCCGAGTTGCCCGATGCCAGGCGCGAGCGGCTGATGGCTGATTACGACCTGAGCCGCTATGATGCCAGCGTATTAGTGGAGGACCGGGCAGTTGCTGATTACTTTGAGCGAGCGGTGCAGGTTGCAGGTGATACCATCAGTCCCAAGTTGGTGGCAAACTGGATGACCGGGGAGCTGTTCCGTCTGATGAATGAAACCGGGACAGCCATCACTGAGGCCAAAATCAGGCCGGAAGATTTGGTAACACTGATCGCTATGGTCAAAGCGGGTACTATCAATCAGCCGGCAGCCAAAGAGACCTTTGGTCTGATGTGGAAGACAGGGCGTGTGCCCCAAGTAATTGTCGAGGAGCGGGGCCTGAAGCAAATCTCGGACGCTGGTGAACTCGTCGGCATTGTGGCTCAGGTTATCGCTGACAATCCTGACCCGGTCGCCCAATTCAAAGCAGGCAAAGAGACGATCATTCGCTTCCTGATTGGCCAGGTAATGAAGGCCACGCGTGGTAAGGCCCATCCTCAGCTTGCCGAGCAACTCTTGCGTGAGCAGTTGGGATCTGACACCTGACGTTTGTCATTGTTGCAAACTGCCTTTGATCTGTTGCTTAGCAGGAGATTTTGATATATACTGACAACGTCTCTGCGTCACGATTTGCCAATTTGAAAAAAGTCGTTGCATCACAAGGAGGTGATGTTATTGTACCATAGAATTAGATCGTCTCATGAAGGCGAGTCGCTGATAAAGCAGCTCGCCTGTTTGTGTTAATATACGTTTTCCCCCGCCGCGGGGAAACTACTCGAAACCATTCGCAAAGGAGCGGAAGTTAACCATGGCTACTCAATTAAATCCTTTTCAAATTGCGCAGGAACAGCTAGATGAAGCGGCTGAGCTGTTGGGACTGGACGAAGCAACTCATCAACTGCTGCGCTGGCCGCGCCGTGAGCTGAAGGTCACTATCCCGGTCAGGATGGACGATGGCACGGTGAAAATCTTCCACGGCTATCGTGTACAATACAACGATGCCCGGGGAGCAACGAAAGGCGGTTTACGCTGGCACCCCGACGAGACGATTGATACGGTCCGGGCTCTGGCCGCCTGGATGACCTGGAAGACAGCAGTAGTAGACATCCCTCTGGGAGGCGGCAAGGGAGGGGTTACCTGCAACCCTAAAGAGATGTCGTTGGGCGAACAAGAGCGACTGGCCCGCGGCTACATCCGTGCCATCCACCGTATGATTGACGATGAGACTGATGTGCCCGCGCCGGACGTGTATACCAACCCTCAGATTATGGCCTGGATGATGGACGAGTTCAGCATCATCAAGGGCTATAACGTGCCAGGCATGATCACCGGCAAGCCGATTCCCTTAGGAGGATCCGAAGGGCGCGGCGACGCGACAGCTCGGGGCGGCATTTACACCGTGCGCGAAGCAGGTAAGGTGCTGGGCATCAACCTCAAGGGCGCGACTGCTGCCATCCAGGGCTACGGCAACGCCGGTCAGTTCGCGCACAAACTGGGTGAGGAGCTTCTGGGTCTGAAGATAGTCGCCATCTCCGACTCTAAGGGCGGCGTTTATCGGCCAGAGGGCATTCCCTTTGAAGAGGGAGTTGCCTGGAAGAACAAAAATGGCACCGTAGTTGATATGTCTAATACCAAAAGTATCACCAACGAAGCATTGTTGGAACTGGACGTCGTCGTGCTTTTCCCGGCGGCGTTGGAGAATGTGATCACCGAAGCCAATGCTGGCAATATCAAGGCCAAAATTAGTGCCGAGTTGGCTAATGGCCCTACCACCCCCGAAGCCGATAAGATTTTACATGAAAACGGCGTCTACATCATCCCCGATTTTCTGTGCAATGCAGGCGGTGTCACGGTCAGCTACTTTGAGCAGGTGCAAAACGCCTACGATTACTACTGGCCTCTAGAACTGGTCCAAGAGCGATTAGATGTCAAAATGACGGCTGCCTTCCACGCAGTGCACAAGATGGCACAGGAAAAAGGCGTTCACAACAGGCTGGCCGCCTACCTGGTTTCCGTGCAACGCGTGGCCGAGGCATGCAAGTTGCGAGGCTGGGTGTAAGCAGTTCCTGCACTTACCAAACATCAGGTTTGAAACGACCGGGCCGCATCCCTTGTGGATGCGGCCCGTTATTTGGTAAAGCAGAGTAATAATCGAACACGTTTGACGAGATGCGGTTAGTAGTTTATCATGGTATAGGCTATCGTTTTTGACTCCACCCGGAGCTCTTTGCTACGGGGCGGGGATGGTTATCCTTCGATGATTGATCCGAGAGCGGCACCTAAAGTTCTAGAACTCTATCTCGAAATCACCCGCTATCCCATCCTTTCCAAGAAGATTCGGGAACGGATGCGTGAGGAGCTCTTTGCACGCCGTATCATTGCGCCTGACGTTTTCGAGAAAGAGGTAAGGGAAAAGGCAATTCATTCGCAGTTGCGAGAAGGACTGGCCAACCCTTATGAGCAGGAGGCACCAGAGGTCTGGCAGGAACGCGTTCGGCAGATTCGGGATCATCTGACCGACTTCTATTTTGCATATAACCTCCCCCACTCCCTTTTCGTGGAGATTGTGCAATCTACGCTCAAGGACCGCAGACCCGAAGAAGAAATCATTCTCACCTTCAACCCGCAGCTTGCGCCCTGGGATATGCTCTTTGCCAAAGCTGAGGAGTACGAAAGCTATCCGCCTGAAAAAAAAACCAGAGTCAAGCACCACCTACAAGAAATCATCGTCGTGCTCGTCAAGGGCATGATCAGTGATCAATTAGCCTTCATTGGCATCGCTAAAAACTTTTTCACCATCGCCGACCTTAAAGAGATTCGTCGCCGACGAATTGGCCGCGGCAAGATTGGCGGCAAGGCCGCCGGGTTGATGCTCGCCCACAAGATCTTGCAGCACGCCCTGGAACAGGATGACGTCGATCCTGCTCTTCGGAATCTCGGCAAAGAGCACATCACCATTCCCGACTCCTACTTTGTTGGCTCTGATGTTTTCTACGAATTCCACGAACTGAACGGGCTGCACGATTTTCACGATCAAAAGTATAAAACCCGCGATGAAATTGTCGCCGATTATCCCCGGGTGGTTGATGCCTTTGCCAGAGGCCATTTCCCGGAAGAAGTAGTCGCCCGCCTGCGCCAGTTGCTGCAGGAAGTAGGACAGTCCCCATTAATCGTGCGTTCGTCTAGCTTGCTAGAAGACAGCTTTGGTAGCTCCTTCGCCGGCAAATACGACAGCTATTTTTGCCCTAACCAGGGTACGCTGGACGAGAATCTAGCGGCGCTGGCCGAGGCGATCAAATGCGTCTATGCCAGCGTGCATAATCCCAGTGCCATGCTTTACCGGCGACAAAAGGGGCTCCTCGACTACGATGAGCGCATGGCCATCCTCATTCAAAAAGTGGAAGGAAAGCAATTTGGCCACTACTTCTTCCCAACGCTGGCAGGTGT
>JAHELX010000487.1 GCA_024643945.1 Anaerolineales bacterium | reverse complement strand
GGGGGGGGGGGGGAGCTTTGACCAGGTCAAGCACGGCTGGGAATACCTGGTGAAACATGGCGCAGACTATAACATCCTGTGTACTGTCCACGCCGCCAACGCTGGCTATCCCCTGGAGGTCTACCGTTTCTTCCGAGACGAGCTACAGGCTAATTTCATCCAGTTCATCCCTATTGTCGAGCGGGCCACCGAGGTCACCCTGCCGCTGGCCAACCTGGGCTGGGGCGAGCAGCCCGGGAGCGAGCGGCCACTGTACACCCAGGCGGGGGGCCTGGTTACGGAACGCTCGGTGGGGGCGGAGCAATACGGTCGCTTCTTGATCGACATCTTTGAGGAGTGGGTCCGGCGCGACGTGGGTCAGGTCTTCGTACAGATGTTTGACGTGACCCTGGGCAGTTTCGTCGGCCAGCACAACTTGTGTATCTTCGCCCCTACCTGCGGGAACGCGCTGGCCCTGGAGCACAACGGCGACCTGTATAGTTGCGACCACTACGTCGAACCCGACTATCTGCTGGGCAACATCAAAGAGACTCACATGATCGAGCTGGTCGCCTCCGACCAGCAGCGCAAGTTCGGCCAGGACAAGCAGGACAGCCTGCCTCGCTACTGCCGCGAATGCGAGGTGCGCTTCGCCTGCAACGGCGGCTGCCCGCGCAATCGTTTCATCGAAACGCCCGAGGGCCTGTCCCCGAATGGGGGCGAGCCGGGGTTGAACTACCTGTGCGCCAGCTACAAGCTCTTCTTCAACCACGTACGCCAGCCGATGACCATCATGGCCGATCTGCTGCGGCAGGGTCGCTACGCCGACGAGATCATGGGATGGTACGCCGCCCGGGATCAGGCGCAGTTCACGAGCGTGGGCCGCAACGATCCCTGCCCCTGCGGCAGCGGCAAGAAGTTCAAGCACTGCCACGGGCGGAAAGCGGCCTCTGAGACCAGCTAACCAAGAGTTGTGGCGCAAACTACCGGGAGTGATGACGCTACTTAACAGGTAACACATCTGCCAGCACGCTGCTTAGCAAGGATTGGCACCTTCAAGAAGGTCATAAAAAAGGAAAGATCTCACCAATGCTCCGTCTCGTGGTTACGTTCGTACCCATCGCAGTGGCCTCGATTTCCCCGGTTGGGATTAGCATCGTCGTGTTATTACTCAGCACGAAGAGGGGTTTGGCCAAAGCCGTGGCCTATCTGAGTGCCACTGTGTTTGCGTTTCTGGTCTGGGGCCTGATTTTTCTGACTCTGTCGACCCGCTTGCCCGCCGAGGAGGATTCGGCACCGGGCGCAGCGTCGTTACTGCTCCGGACGTTTCTGGGCATCATTTTCCTCGTGTTGGCGATTCGCTCCTATTTGAGTGAGCAAGATCCGGATGCACCCCCTCCGAAATGGCAATCGACTTTGGACAAACTGGGCCTGGGCACGGTGGTTGCCATCAGCCTGTTCATGGGCTTCACCAATCTTCGCTTTCTGCTCCTGATTATGGCCGGCGCTGACAGTATTGTCTCCCTCCAGCCCAGCCTGCTACAAGCGGCATTGGGGCTGGTACTCCTGGTTCTGGCTGTGCTGTGGCCGCAGCTTATCCCGCTGGGTGTTTATCTGGCAGCCGGGGAGGGGGCAGAAAAGGCGCTGGTCAGCATGGATGGTTGGCTGGCGGACAATGCCCATCTCGTCAACACGTTGATCTTGGGCCTGATCGGGATCGTATTGCTGTTGGGCGGTCTGCTGGGGGGGCGCGCGGCTTGAAGACGGGTAAAGAAGATTTTTCGCTGCTCACTTTAAACACGTACGGAGTACCGTTCTTTCTTAGCTGGGGACGGATCGCGCGACTGGCCGGCCAACTGGACCGCTATCCGGTGCAGGTGATCTGCCTGCAGGAGATCCAACAGAATGCCTACGCAGGAGTGATCTCACGACGCTTGAAAGCTTTTCCGCACCGGGCCATTGCTCCGAACACATTCGCACCAAAAGGAGGGTTGGGGATTTTTTCGCGTATTCCCCTGGCGGATTATCGTTTTGCAGCTTACCCGGATCGGGGTCTGCGCTGGGTCGTCACCTTCGCCGATTGGGCGCTCTATAAAGGCATGCTGGTCGCCCGGCTAGCTGTTCAGGGACAGACGGTGATCGTGGTGAACACGCACATGAACGCCAACTACACCGGCCATTGGCATCCGAAAAACCCCCTGGCCCGAGTCCAGCGCCGGCAAGTGGGGCAATTAATTCGACTGGTGAATGACCTCCCTTCGGAGGCGCTGGTCATCGTGTGTGGTGATCTGAATTTCCCGCCCACGAGCTTTCTGTATGAGGAGCTCATCACGCAAGGTAAGCTATTCGATCCTTTAGCCGGAAGTGAAGAAACGACCTGCCGGCCGTTTCGGCTGGCACCTTCCTTCTGGAACATCACCCTGGATTACATCTTGTTGCGCTATCCGAGCGGTAAGCGTTTTGAGGCCAAGGTTGATGTGCTGGAGGTAGAAGACACGAACCGAGAACTTGCCTTCCGGCGTTTTTTGACCGACCACAAGGCGCTTGTACTGCAGATAACGATGTAGAGAATAGATAGTTATCAGGAGAGATAACCATGAAGCTTACTCGCGGAACACTGATACAACTGGTAACGGTCCTGATCCTTCAGGCGATTGCACTGATCCTTCTGCAATGGATATTGCCCGGCCTCAGGATCAGTTCGTTATGGTCCGCCATAGGCGTGGCCGTGGCGTATGCGATTGCCCAGACAGTGATTTGGTTTCTCTTTATCTACATCTTTGCCCGCCTGCCGGTGCTTCTCTACCCCATCCTGACCTTCGTGCTAACCGGTCTCGTCGTGGTCGTATTCGGCGAGTTCGTTCCCGGCATAACCATCGCTAACATCGGCACGGGCATCTGGATTATGGTGTGGATGACGCTGGTGAATGCCCTGCTGGGCGCCTTCCTCTCGCTGGACAGGGAAGCCAGTTTTGACCGCAATATCACCCGGCGCATGGTGAAGAAATACGGGCGACCGGTCGCATCGGACGTGCCCGGTTTCCTATTTCTCGAAATCGACGGTCTGGGAGAAGCGCGGCTGCGCGAGGCGCTGGACAAAGGCTATATGCCGACCCTCAAGAGATGGCTGGATCAGGGCACGCATCGCCTGGCGGGTTGGGAGACGGATTTCACCAGCCAGACGGGAGCCATGCAGCCAGGCATCCTGTTGGGAAATAACGAGGACGTCCCCGCCTACCGCTGGTGGGACCGCTCCACGAAGCGGATTGTCATGTCGGGCGATCCCCGCGACGCCCGGGCCATCGAACAGGGGTTGTCCACCGGCCGCGGTCTGCTGGCCGATGGCGGCGCTTCGCGCGGCAATATGTTCTCCGGAGATGCCACAGAAAGCATGTTTACCATGAGTACCGTGCTCCAGCGGGACAGGGGGGTTGGGCCGGGGTTTTACACCTACCTGTTTAACCCCTACGTGCTGACGCGCCTGCTCTCGCGCTTTGTGAATGAGATCGTCAAGGAATGGTGGCAGGCCTGGCAGCAAAAGCGCCGTAAGGATAAGTATATCGTGAGCGCCCGCAACCCGGCCTACGCCTTGTTGCGCGCTTTCACGAGCCCCTTGATGCAGGACCTGGCGACCTATACCGTCATCAGCGACGTGCTGCGCGGCGTGCCGGCTATCTATGCCCTGTATGCGGGCTACGACGATCTGAGTCACTTCGCCGGTACGTCCGCCCCCGAAGCCTTTGAGGCGCTGCACGAGACGGATCGCTATTTCGCCCGTATCGAGCGCGCCCTCGCCAATGCGCCGCGACCCTATCACGTCATCGTGCTCTCAGACCACGGTCAGAGTCTGGGGCCGACGTTTCAGGCCGCCCATGGCGTCACGTTAGAAGAACTGGTCGACGCGCTGATCGCCGGCCAGGGGGAGGTGTATGCCGCCCAGGGGACGGATGAAACCTGGGATAAGCTGCACGTAGCCCTGACCGAGTCGATCCAGGATGACACGCGCACGGCCCAGATCCTGCGCACGATGCTGCGCAGCAAGACCGACCAGGATATGGTCAAAGTGGCGCCGGTGAGCGAGGATGACGAAAAAGCCCGGCAGAAGAAAGTGGTCGCCCTGGCTTCTGGCGGTGCCGGGCTGATCTATTTCACCCATGCCGCCGAACGCATGACCTACGAGCAGATCCAGGCGGCCTATCCTGATCTGCTGGTGGGCCTGGTCCAGCATCCCGGGATCGGCTTCGCGTTGGTCAAGTCCGCGGAAAACGGCTCGATGGTGTTAGGGAAAGAGGGCATTCACTTTTTGGACGACGGCAAAGTAGAGGGGCAAGACCCGCTTCTCCCCTATGGACCGAACGCAGCGCGGCACTTGATGCGGCAGACCCGTTTCCCGAACTGCCCTGACGTGCTGGTCAACACCACCTACGACCCGGAGACCCAGGAGCTGTGTGGTTTCGAAAACCAGGTCGGCCACCACGGCGGCATGGGTGGACCCCAGTGTCATGCCTTTGTGCTGCATCCCGCCAGCCTTCCGGCCGGCGATGAGCCGATTGTGACCTCCGTCGGTCTCTACCGGGTGCTGCGCGGCTGGCGAGACCTGGTGCAGACCAATTGAAAGCCGGGCTGGCCCGTATCCAGCCGATATTGCTCGGGGCTGGTTGTGTGGTCGAAAGTGGGCCGGACTATGCGAGGCATCTCACAGGAGAGTTCTTGGAAAGTGATCGTGGTGGGGAATACGCAATACGCACTACGCACGTGTTGCGTGGTCCGTGTTCCGTCAGGCCAGACACTTAGATTATAAAGGACTTTCCAAGTAACTATTTTGCGGCCTTAAGGCGTAATCTGGCGTCTGACAGCGGACCGGACATAGTGCATTTCTGTCAATGAAGTGCCGGGCACCTTCAGGCTGACCAAAGGAGGTGGATCTATCGACACATACTTTTAATGCAGCACCTTAAGCAACTTGCATCGGCGCTCATTGTAAAAATGGACATTCCGCCCGTGGCGCGGGCGGATTAGTAAGAGGAGAGAGATACCATGGCATTCGAGCTATTCTGCATGACGCTGATCGCCCTGTTGATCGGCATGGCCGTCTGCTTTAACGGCTACCGCTGGTTCCTGATTATCCTGCCCATCGCCGGCTTTGTGTTCGGCTTTGGCCTGGGGGCGCAGACGCTTCAGGCCCTGTTCGGGA
>JAHELX010000486.1 GCA_024643945.1 Anaerolineales bacterium | reverse complement strand
TGCATTTTGCCAAAGTCCCGGCTGGTAGTATAATTAGTCCATGGACGGTCGTCTTCCGCGCCGGGTGTTCCTGAAGTTGGTGCTGGCCTCGCTGGCCTCGGCCTGCGCGCCGGCGGAAGTTCCCCTGCCCGTCACGATTGTGCGGCCGTCGCCCACCCCTCTGCCTACTCCCACGCCCACGCCGCTGCCTTCCGCCGACGGGGCAGCCGCTGCTTTCCTGGCTGCCTGGTCGGCCGGCGACTACGCCGCCATGTACGATCTCCTCATTGATGCCGATCGCCTCAACCTGAGTCGTGACCAGTTCCGGGCTCGTTACGAAGATGCACTGCGCGAAGCGACGGCGACCGCCGTCCGGGCCGAAGTCCGCTCGCTGCTGCGCGAAGGGCCGCGCTCCCTGGCCGGCTTTCGCGCTGAGTGGCGCACCACCCTCTTTGGCCCGCTGGAATTCGACAACAAGATGAATCTGCTGTGGGAAGGGGGGCGTTGGGGAGTGGATTGGACCTCCACGCTGGTGCTGCCCCAGTTGGGCGACGACTTGAGGCTCGTCCTGCTGGACCAGACGCCGGTGCGCGGCAACATTTACGATCGGGGCGGCCTGGGCCTGGCGGTGGATGGTCGCATGGTGACCGTCGGCGTCGTGCCCGGTTGGATTCTGGATGAGGCGACCGTGGTCGCCCAGTTGAGCGCCATCACCGGCGTGGCGCCAGAGGTCATCCAGGACAAAATCGCCAACTCGCAGCCCGACTGGTTCGTCCCTATCGCCGACGTAAGCCCCGAAGTAAGCATCAACAACGACGCGGTGCTGTCGTCGCTGGTGGGTGTGACGCGCCGGGAACGCACCGTCCGCGTGTACAAGGCCGGCGACCTGGCCGCCCACCTGGTGGGCTACCTGGGGACCATCCCCCCCGACCGCCTGGCGGATTGGCAGTCACGTGGCTACCGGGGCGACGAGTTGGTGGGGCGCGCCGGCGTGGAGGGCTGGGGCGAACCTTACCTGGCCGGCCGGCGCGGCGGGCGGCTGGTGACTCTGAACAAGCATAATGAGGAAGCCGGCCAGGTGGCCGAGGCTATCTCCCGGCCCGGGGGCAGCATTTATCTGACCATCGACAAAGGGCTGCAGGCCGACGCCGAACGCATTTTGGGCCAGCGGCCGGGGGCCATCGTGGTCCTGGATCCCAACACCGGCTTTGTGCTGGCTATGGCCAGCTACCCCCGCTTCGACCCCAGCCTCTTTGCCGCCGGGATTGACCAGAAGACATGGACCGCCCTCAACGCCGACCCTGATCGTCCCCTGGTCGGTCGCGGGACGCAGGGGGCTTACCCCCCCGGATCGGTCTTCAAAATCGTCACCATGACAGCCGCTATGGAGAAGCTGGGCTATACTGCTGATACTCCCTTCTTTTGCAGCGGCACCTGGGACCGGCTGGGTGACCAGTTCGTCAAAACCTGCTGGCTGAAGACAGGGCACGGGAACATCAATTTACAGGACGGTCTCACCCAATCATGCGACGTGGTGTTTTACGACGTGGGATTGGCCTTGCAAAACGCCGACCCGCAATTCTTGCCCGACATGGCTCGCGCCTTTGGGTTGGGGGCAGCGACTGGCATTGCTGGCGTGGAGGAGACGCCGGGCCAGGTGCCCGACCCGGCCTGGAAGCTGGCCGAAAAGGGGGAAAGTTGGTTCCCCGGGGACTCAGTCAACCTCGGCATCGGCCAGAGTTACTTGCTGACCACACCGCTACAAATTGCCAATCTGTTGGCAGCGGTGGGCAACGGCGGCACGCTCTACCGGCCGCAACTTGTTCAGCGCATCACCCAGCCAGTCGGCCCCGAACAGGTGAATCAGCCGGAAGTGCTGGCGCGCCTGCCCGTCAGCCCGGAGCACCTGGGAGTGATCCGCACCGCGTTAGAGGGAGTCGTCAGCGGGCGCCGGGGTACTGCGCGCCAGGCATTTGAGGGGGCGACCTTCACCGCCGCCGGCAAAACCGGCACCTCCGAAACCGGCCAGCAAGAACCGCATGCCTGGTTCGCTGGTTACGCCCCTGCCGACTCGTCCCAGGTCGTCGTCGCCGTCATTTTGGAGCACGCGGGCGAGGGCTCCAAAGAGGCGGCACCCGTCTTTCGCCAGATGGTCGAAGCGTATCTTCTCAGGATGTAGGAACTCCCTTTGGCCTGAATCAGGTGCTGCAATAGTCCTGTACTCACATTGACATGGCCTTGCACTTGTGTTATTATTGGTATATCTTTTAAAAACTATTAATTTATAGCCACAAGCTCCATCCTCAACAGAGTCCGACCTGACCACGAAAGGAGAGACGCACAGCGATGGCATCGCGCACAGAGCAAATGGTAGCCCGTCTCAAAGATTTGCAGGCTGGCACTGCCGACATCGAGGCATCGGCGGTGGTCAGTGTAGACGGCCTGATTATGGCCTCATCGTTACCAGCCGATGTCGAGGAAGATCGTGTTTCAGCCATGTCGGCAGCTATGCTATCCCTGGGCGAGCGCATCGCCACCGAGTTGGGGCGAGGGGTTCTCGACCAAGTATATATCCGGGGGGACAACGGTTACGTGATCCTGATGTCGGTCGGGGAGGAGGCTGTGCTCACTGCCCTGGCACGCAGTGAAGCCAAACTGGGACTCATCTTCTTGGACATGAAACGCGCCGCAGGCGACCTGGTCAGATTCGTCTGATCATCGCATCAGTCACACAAGCGCCCACCCGCCAGGTGGGCGCTTTTTCTATCTCCTCATCGATTTCAGGCAACCTGAAAAGGGATAAAGTTGTCGCCATAGGCGCCCAGGTTGGGACCCAGGTCGCTCACGTCGCGCAAAGCCCATTCCTGGTCGCAGGCGTTGCATTTGAGGCAGCCAGCCGGGGGGCAGGCCCGGGTTAGCTGGTCCCGGAAGGCGCGGCGCAGGTCCCAGGTGAAATAGGCCTGGCTGACACCGGTGTCCACTACGGACCAGGGAAGCGATTCGTCCAGCGCCCGCTCGCGCAGGTAATCCTCCTGCGTCAGACCTTCTGCCTTCAGCGCGCGTTCCCATTCGCGTAGCGTGGTCTTTTGCATCCGGGACAGCACGCGCCCCAGTCGCCGGTCACCCCGCGCCAGCACCCCTTCTACCGCCGCCCAGGCCGGGCTGTCAGAGCGGACGGCCACTCCGGCCGGTTGCAGCCGCCGCTCCAGATATTTCACCCGCGCATCCAGCGTTTCGACCGGCATCATGGCCGCCCACTGAAAGGCCGTGTGTGCTTTAGGCACATAGGGCGTCGCGTTGACGACCAGGCGACGCGGGAAACGGGCGCGGGCCGCCAGCGCCAGGTCGGCGATGGCTTCTACATCCGCCTCGGTCTCGGTCGGCTGGCCGATCATGAAATACATTTTCAACTGGGGGAAATTGTACCGGGCAGCCAGGTCTACCGCGCACAGCAGTTGCTGGTCGGATTGGGGCTTGTTGATGACCTGGCGCATCCGCTCCGAGCCCGCTTCGGGCGCGATGGTTAAAGTTTGTGTGCCACTTTCGGCCAGCGCCCGGATGAGGGGCTCAGAGATGGGATCGACCCGCATCGAAGCGATGGCGATTTTGGCGCCCATCGCCCGCAATTCGATCGCAATCTGGTCGATCCACGAGTGGTCGCTGACGGCGGCGCTGACCAACCCAATCTTGTCCCGATGTTTCAGGCTGTGGCGAGCGACGGCCAGGATGGTTTCCAGGCTCACCTCGCGCACGGGCCGGTAGGCGTAACCCGCCATGCAAAAGCGGCATCCCCGGCCGCAGCCCCGGGCAATTTCGATCAGCGCCCGGTCGCCGAATTCCGTGTCGTAAGTGTAAATTTGGGTGGTGGCCGGCAACGTGTCCAGGTCCCGCAGCCATACCCGGCCCACCGGGCCATTTTCCACGCCCGGGACGTACATGCCGGGCACCTGGGCCAGGATGTGCAGCCCCTCCGCCCGAGGCGCATTGCCTGCCTCCCACAGCGCATCTACCAGGGGGGGCACGATGACCTCCCCTTCGCCGATGGCAAAGGCGTCGAAGACGTCGGCCAGGGGCGCCGGGTTGGTGTAGACCGCCGGCCCGCCGCCGATGATGAGCGGCCACGATTCGTCCCGATCTTCGGCCAGGGGCGGGATGCCGGCCCGCTGCAGAAGTTGCACGGCGTTGAAGTAGTCCATCTCGTAAGAGATGGTGAAGGCAATGACGGGAAAATCGGTCAGCGGACGCTGCGATTCAATAGAGAGGATGGGCGCGTCAGCCTGTGGGGCCGACTCGTAACCCGTAAAGGCCCGTTCACACACCACATCCGGCTGATCGTTAAAGAGACGGTAGACACTGTGCATGGCCAGGCTGCTCATCCCCAGCCGGTATGTGTTGGCGTAGATCAAGACGATGGGCAGACGCCCGCCCCAATCCTTGCGGACCGTGCCCTCCTCGCGCGCCAATATTTTCTTGGCCCGGTCTATGTATTGGTACTTTAACTTCATCCACACTCGATTCTAAGAAGGTCTGAAAAGTCGTGGGGCGGGCTTTCTAGCCTGCCCGGGCCTGCCCCACTCCAAAAGTCGTGGGGTGGGCTTTCTAGCCCGCCCGATCCTGCCCCACTCTATTTCTCAGATAGATTCTTGTTGTGGGGTGGGCTTTCTAGCCCGCCTAAATACGACGAATTCACTCCGGTTCAATTATAATCATAAGTGGGTAAAAACACAAGAAAAGAATCAGCGAGTGGGTGTATTTCAGTTCTGGGGCAAACCTCTCCCCCAGCCCCTCCCCGACGCGGGGAGGGGAGCAATTCCCCCCTTCCCTTGTAGGGAAGGGGCCGGGGGTTAGGTCTGCCTCCGAAGTGAAATGTCCCCATCAGCGAGTGGATGAGGCGGTGTGGGCATCGGGCGAGCTTTCAGCAGCACGCCGGCTGGCCAGCACCGTCGCCAGGTGTTCAACCTGGGGATCGCTGGGGTCCATGCGCCTGGCTTCGGCCAGGGCGCTGGTCGCCAGCTCATAGCGTTTCAGATTGAGGTAGGCCACGGCCAACGCCAGGTGGGCTTCGATCCGGTGCGGCATCAGGCCGACTGCCCGCCGCAGGTGAATGGCTGCCATTGCCCACATGTTGCGCTTGGCGTAGCGCTCTCCACTGTTCAAGAGGGCCGGGCCGTTGGTGGCATCCCGGTCACGGCGCAG
>JAHELX010000485.1 GCA_024643945.1 Anaerolineales bacterium | reverse complement strand
CCCCCTGCCTCAGCAGTGGGAGGTGCATTACCGATGGTAACCCGGGCGGTATCCAAGCCTCTACCGCCGTCGTCGTCGGTGACACGTAGCCTGACATCGTAGATACCAGCTTCATTCCAGGTGGTGACAACAGTCCGGCCAACAAGGTCAAATGCACCGTTGTTGTCCAGGTCCCATTCATAATTAAGGATATCGGCTGGTACATCTACTGCTGCCGCCGCCGTTAGCGAGATAGGTCGCGTTTCAACCCCAAAATAGGGGCCGCCAGCATCGGCAATGGGTGGCACGTTGTTGACCGTGACTTGCAACGTGTCGATCACCTCACCAATCTCGCCGCCCCCATCCGTCGGATAGGGATAGTCGTCATCCCGGACACGCAGCGCCACCACGTAGTCCGCAGGTCCATCGGCATAAGTCCGCTCGACAGACGCACCAACGGCCTCCTCGTCAAAATGAACCCCATCATAGTCAAAGTCCCAGGCAAAACTCAACTCATCCCCAGCGCCCACGTCACTGGCAGTCCCGGCGAAACTCAGGCGTACTCCCTCGTTCACCTCCCGATCAACCCCAGCTTCAGCGATTGGGTTGGCATTGAGGATATTAACCGCAACGGCGTCGCTGCCAAACGCGCCGCTGTCGTCGGTCACGGTGAGCGTGGCGCTGTATACGGCATTGTCGGCATAGACGTGGGCCACCGTCGTGGCGCTGACAACCGGGCTGCCATCCCCAAAGTCCCACGCGTAACTGAGATGGTCATTCACCCCAGGATCACTGGAGCCACTCCCGTCGAACGTCACCGGCGACCCTTCAAAACGCACCCCCTCCGAACCGGCTCGCGCGATAGGCGGCAGGTTGTAGGCTGTGACCACGGTGGTCGTGAAAACTTGACCCCCATCCCCATCGTCAACGCGGATGCCAACCGGGTAGTCACCCTGGTTGGGCCAGGTGTGCGATACAGTCGCCGGCTGGTTCACGGCATCAAAGTCCCCATCGTTCCCCCAGTCGAAGGCATAGCTCAGCGTGTCACTCTCGACGTCGCTCGCCTCCACCCCCAGCGTCACCGGCGACCCCTCGCCCACAGGACCATCGTTGGTAACACGCGCAATCCTCGGCGCGACGTTGTTCACCTGCACCCTGACCATGTCCAGCCCCTGCCCCCCATCTTTATCCTCCACCCGCAACGCCGCAACCACCTCCGCCGGCCCATCCGAGTACACCGCCGATGCCACAGGTCCTAAAACGTCCGGGGTGAAGTTCCTCCCGTCGTAGTCCAGATCCCAGGCGTAGCTCAGCGTGTCCAGAACGCCCGGATCGCTGGCCGCCCCGCTGAAAGCCACCGTAGCGCCCTCGTCGGTCACCCGGTCCGGCCCGGCCGCTACCTCCGGCGGCAAGTTCCCCACGTGTACCGTGAAAAATGCCTCCGTCACGCCCCCATCGTTGTCGTCAGCCCGCACACGCACCACGTACTCCCCGTTATCCACATACCGGTGCCGCGGCTTCAACGTCCCATTCGCCCCCGCCCCATCACCAAAATCCCAATCGTACATCAACACGTCGTGCCCAGGATCCCGCACCCGCGCCGAAAAGGCTATCTCCCCCCCCTCATCCACAGACCTCTCCCCACCCACATCGACCATAGGCGCCACGTTGCTTACCTTGACGGTGGTAACGTCGGTAGCGATCCGTCCCATCCGATCCGTAGCCTGCACGCCTATCGGATAGTCCCCCTCGTCGTAAAACACAAAGCGCACACTCGCCCCCTCACCATCGTCGTACGCCCCATCACCGTCCAGATCCCAACGATAGGTGAGCGTCCCCAGTCCCAAACTCACCGCCCGCGCAACGAAAGAAATCGGACTCCCTTCTTTCCCCGTGTATGGCCCCCCAGCACTGACTGCCAGCACCGGAGCCCCAGGCGTTGGCGTCAGGGTCGACGTGGGCGTGGGCGTGGGGCTAAGTGTGGGTAGAGGAGTCATCGCAGCCAAATTCAGAATCGGCGTCGAAGTCCGCGCTACCAGTGCATCCTGCTTCACCGCCTCAATCACTTGAGGACGTACAGGTGCCAGGCGCGAAACCTCCCGGGTCTCTACGCCGTAGTCGGCAGCAACCCGGGGCACCAGCTTCACCGGTAGCCATTGCTGGGGATTACGTTGCAACCCCAGCGTGGCCGTGGCAAAAATGAGGGACCAGCCAACTACCAGAAATACCAACAGCAGCCCATCAAAGTGAAAGGCTCTCCAGCTCCCCTGACCTGCCTCATCTCGCCTGCTTTTATCGTCTCGCCCAGAATGTTCTTGTCCCATATCAACTCATCTCACACTAAGCCCAGATAAGACCAATAACCTTGTCCAGCTTTACGTTAACTCTTATCCAATAACGATAAGCCGCTTAGACATGCTCTAAATATGTACGATACAGAATGTTAAAGATTTCATGGGAAAAAGGGGGAAGAAGGATACATGCGGAAGAGGTAGGAGATTTCTTGTTGATGCCAGTATATTACAATTCACAACCTTTAGCAAGTGAAGGATCTTTCGCGGCTACTCTTATCTGCGCAACGCCCGGAGCACTCGCGCCAAGTCAGCAGGGAGCGGCGCTTCCAACTCCAGCACCCCTTTCCCGCCGGGACGCTCGAAGGACAATCGCCAGGCATGCAAAAACTGGCGTGCCAGCCCAAGGCGTTTCTTCGCATCTCGGGTCTCCCGCCCCCGGCTGTAGAACGGGTCACCGGCGACCGGCACCCCCAGCCAGGAGAGGTGCACCCGGATCTGATGCGTGCGGCCCGTCTCCGGCGACACAGCCAGCAGGCTATAGTCACCCAGACTTTCGAGCAGACGATAACGGGTGCGCGCGGCGCGCCCGCCAGGGACGACCGCCATACGCTGACGCCGGCGTGGGTCGCGACCCACTGGAGCCTCGATGATCCCCTCTGGAGCCGGGGGTTGCCCGTGAACCAGCGCCAGGTAAGTCTTCTTTACTGACCGGCTTTTGAACTGCTGGCGCAAATGCTCCAGGGCTGCTTCTGTTTTGGCTACCACGATCAGGCCCGAAGTATCTCGGTCCAAGCGGTGCACAATCCCCGGCCGCCCCGCATCACCGACGGCTAAATCAGGGTAGCGGGCCAGCAAGGCATTTACCAGCGTCCCCTCCCAATGCCCGTAAGCCGGGTGGACGACCATCCCGGCTGGCTTGTTCACCACCAGCAACCCGTCGTCCTCGTAAACGACGTCGATGGGGATGGTCTGGGGAGGAATCTCGCGAGAAGGGACAGGTGGAATCCGCACCACGACCCGCATCCCTGGCTCGACTGGAGTGCTAGGCTTGGCCGCCTCTCCATTCAGGGCCACCAGCCCCTGGCGTATCAGACGCTGGACTTGCGACCTTGACACATCGGGTAAGGCATGGGCCAGGTAGCGGTCCAGGCGCTGCCCAGCCTCATCCACTTGCAGGTGAACGACCCGCCCCTCTTCACCCAACTTATCCCTCCCAGCATTACGCGTGCGCAATGCCGCCGCACGCAATACCAAAAAGCGTCCGAAGCTTCTGTCCTCGAACGCTATGTACATCTGATTGCGAGTATTGTAGGTTTAATTACTATGCGAAAAAACTAACGCCTCTTCCGACGAACGGCCTGCGATGCGCGCCGGAGGGCATGAATGGCTGTGCTTGAGTGACCACCACCATTATTGCGATGTACCCGCTGCCGCTCGCGTAGCCGGCGGGGTGTCAGAGTATTCTGCAGCGAACGCCTCACCTCGACCTGCTGGCCTTTGCTTCCTTGCCGGAACAGATGCGAACGCAACCAGGTACCCAGCGCGGCCGTTTCCTGACGATAGGCATTCAAGCGGGCCTGACCTTGACGAGCGACTTCGGCCACGCGCTGAATAGCACTGCGAGCCCCTTGATTTTTATCAGGGCTGGAATCGCTCACGGTTTTCCCTCTTTGTCAGCCGGAGTCAACACAGAATCAGATATGACGTGATCCTGACGCCACAGATAATAAGCCAGGATAGCTACGCCGATCACAATCGAGGCATCGGCCAGATTGAAGATCGGCCAAAACCCGATGTCGATGAAATCGACCACGTGTCCATAGCGAATACGGTCAAGAAGATTGCCGATAGCCCCACCTAGCTGCAATCCCAGACTCACCCGGATCAGCCAGGCTCCGGCTGGCAGATGCCGATAGTAGAGCACGATAGCCAATGCCACGACTACAGCGATGAGAATAAAAAAATTCCCCTGATTAGGGAAAATACCAAAAGCAGCCCCACTATTGGTAATGTGGGTGATACGAAAGACACGCCACAATCCCGGTAACGGACTCCACCATCCACCCTCAGGTAACGACGTTGCTACCCAAGCTTTGGTCAACTGATCCAGGACCAAAACTAAAACGGCCACACCTAACAAAACTAAAAAGGAAAATACCCTCCCACGGAACGATTGTTTGTCGTCCTGTAACAAAATACTTTTCACCCTCTCAATTGGATTTTCACTCCGGCTCAGCCTCGCTCTGCGTATTGCTGACAGTCCATGCACAAGCTAGCATAAGGCAAGGCTTTGAGCCGGGCCGGATCAATCTGTTCTCCACAGCGCACGCAAACACCGTAGATGCCTTGTTCAAAGCGCAGCAGTGCAGCTTCCACTTGAGCCAAAACTCGCTCAGAGTTTTGCAGCAGACTCAATTCCTTGGCCTGCTCAAAGGCATCGGTAGCATCATCAGCCTGGTGATTGCCATACCCCAGGTTGTCACCACCAGAGATGCGAAATTGCTTGATCTCTTCCAGCAGCCGGACTCGTTGATCTTCCAGCCGCCGTCTGAGCACTTCATGTGAGATACCCATGGGCCCCTCCTCTACCGCGAAAGAGGCAACTTGGTCCTGATCCAACGTCTCTGATTTTACCCCAGCGTCAGACAATTGGCAAGCCAAGCAGTACGGGCCCACGAATGGTTGCACCCATTATCCGGCTTGACTCAAACTGCATTACGTGGTACAATGATTTTGTATAATTATGTCAAACCAAGACGCTATGAAAGGAAGGTGGCCGAATGAGAGCGCAGTCCTCGCAGGGGGCGCAGTCCTCGCAGGGGGCGCAGTCCTCGCAGGGGGCGCAGTCCTCGCAGGGGGCGCAGTCCTCGCAGGGGGCGCAGTCCTCGCAGGGGGCGCAGTCCTCGC